>JACCWU010000113.1 GCA_013697465.1 Actinomycetota bacterium
ACATCGGGGCGCTTGCGCCGAGGACGCACCAGTCGTAGCGGCTTCCGGAATCGCTCGATGTAGCCGAGCACGATGGGGCCGAAGTAGACCTCCACCCGTGTCGGCCCCGCCGAGCGGAGCGCCACAAGCTCCCCGCGCAACGCCGAGTTCAGTGCGATCTTGTGGCGGTCGAGGACGACGCTCCCGTCGTTGCCGGTGCGCTGAATGTCCCAGCCGGGGGGGTACGTCGGGTCGACGGGCTCGCCGAACACGCGTGTCGACGGAGCGTGCAGCTCGTCGGGGACGGCGCCGCCGAGCGCCTGGTGCGGCCGTTCCTCGTTGTACCGCCGTCGGAACTGGTCGAACGTGCGCTGCTGCGCGCGTAGCGACGATCGCGGCGGCGTCGCCGTCTCGGCCTTCAGGGTCCGGTGGAAGCGCTCCTGCCGTCCGTTCTGCTGCGGCTTCCCTGGCTCGATCCGCTCGACGAAGATCCCAAGCTTGACCCACCACGCCGACAGGGCCGTGAGGCCACCAGCGCCCACCGACGCGAAGGGCGCGCCGTTATCGCTGCGGATCCGCGCCGGCAGGCCGAGCTCGCGGAACGCGGACTCGCAGACCTTGCGCACGAACGCCTCGTTCGGCGTCGCCGTCGCCTCGCAGCGCACGAGGTAGCGGCTGTACGCGTCGACGATCGTCAGCGGGTAGCAGATGATCCCGTCGGCGGTTCGGAACTGGCCCTTGAAGTCGATGCACCACATCGCGTTCGGTCGGTCCGCGCTCGCGAAGGTCGTCGACGACGACGATGGCGGCGTCCGAGGCCGTCGCGCTCGGCGTCGAACTAGACCCTCTCGCTTGAGGATCGCGCCGATCGTGCTCGCCGCCGGCAGATCCTCCGCGGGGACGCCCTGGCGGATCAGGACCTGGCGCAGCGTGCGCGGTCCCCAGTACGGCCGCAGCTTGCGAATCTTGAGGATCAGGTCGACCACCTTGTCGGGCGTCGCCTCCGGCGAGCTCTGCGGACGCCGCGAGCGATCCGCGAGGGCGCCGAGGCCGCCGGCCTCGAACCTGCGCAGCCACTAGTAGCCCTGTGCAGACTCGGTGATCCCTGACGGGTTCTTCTTCCGGGATCCCTGACACTCAATTCTGGTTGCCTGCGGTCGCTCGCATCGGGAGGCAACGGTCGTGCGAGCACGGCGGTCCAAGACACAGATCATCCTCGGACGTGCAGCCCATCATGCGCGGCACGCGCGACGCACCGAGCGCGGCGAGCTAGACGCCCCCCTTAGGCTCTGGCGGACACCGCCGGACCGTCTCCGAGGCAGTCTGGCCGAGAGCACGAGAGTACGGTGTCAGGTAGCGCGAGGCGTCGCGCGCGGGTCGTCCGGCACGCGGACAGCCCGAACCGTTGCGCTGCAGCGGATGTCCGGCAGTCGGACGAGCTAGCGGCGCTTGCGCGGCGGCTGGATCAGGCCTCGTGCCGGCCGTCGCTCGGAGAGCCAGCCGAGCTCGAGCGAGCCCCAGCGGACCACCCAGCACTCGTCCTCGTCCTCATCGACGTCCCGGTGATCGACGGAGACGTACTCGTGGGCGAGCGCGGCCGAGATGAGCACGCGATGCTTGGCCCAGCGGATGTAGCCCTGCTTGTCGACGCGCTCCACCGCGTACGAGGACGGGTAGTCGTACTCCTCGAGCTTGCGCGGGTAGCGGCGCGGGGCAGGTTCGTAGGCGCTCAGCGGTGGCTTGAGGCCGAGCGCCTCGTGCGGACGCACGTGGTTGTACTCGTGCCGGAACCGGTCGAAGGCGCGCTGCTGGGCGCGGACATCGGACTCCGGCTCCTCGACGAGCTCGGCGAGCGTGCGGTGGAACCGCTCGAGCCGACCGTTCTGCTGCGGCTTGCCCGGGTCGATGCGGTCGTGGCGGATCCCGAGCCGCTGCCACCAGACCGACAGCGTGGTCAGCCCGCCAGCACCCGTCGACGCGAACGGCGGCCCGTTGTCGGAGCGCAGGCTCTCCGGCGTGCCGAACTCCTGGAACGCGGAGTCGAAGATCGGCTGCACGTGCTCGGTGTCGGGGTCGAGCAGCGCCTCGCACCGCAGCAGGTAGCGGCTGTAGGCGTCGATCAGCGTCAGCGGGTAGCAGCGCCGACCGTCGGCGGTGCGGAACCAGCCCTTGAAGTCGACGCACCACACCGCGTTCGGGCCGGGCGCGGCCGCGAACGGCCGCGTCGACGGCACGACGAGGCGGCGGCGCTTCCGTCGCCGCAGGTTCGTGAGGCCGTTGCGGTGGAGGATGGCGGCGAACGTGCTCTCGCTCGGGAACGCGAAGCCAGGGTTCACCGCGACGAGGTGCGCGCGCAGCTTCCGTGGGCCCCACTTCGGCCGGTACTTCCGTGCCGCGACGATGAAGTCGACGACGTCCTGCGGCACCTGGTTCGGCATCGTGTGCGGCCGGTGCGAGCGCTCGCCGAGCGCCTCGACCTGGTGCCCCGCGGCGCGGTATCGCCGGAGCCACACGTAGCCCGTCTCGCGGCTGATCCCGTACTCGCGGCACAGCTCGGCGAGGTTCATCCGACCCTCGCCGGCGTCCCAGCGCTTCTCCCACTCGAGCGCGAACTTCACGCGCTCCTTGGTCGGGTTGGTGCGAGACCACGGCACGCGCACTACGACCTCGAACCTCACCGCGCGGTTGTCCGGCACCCGGACCAAGTCAGGGCTCACGTTGGGCAACCCTCCACGCATGTCAGGACTCCCGATGACCTGACCCGTCAGGGATCAGGTCAACCTGTACC
>JACCWU010000134.1 GCA_013697465.1 Actinomycetota bacterium
GGCGGGCGGGACCTGCGGGCGCAGCACAACCTCGCCTACTGGCAGGGTCGCGACTACCTCGGGATCGGCGTTGGCGCCGTGTCGACTATCCGCGGAATCCGACGTCGAAACAGGCCTCGTCTCCGTGCGTACATCGCGGCGCTCCGCGACGGAGAGCCGGCCCCGGCGGAGACGGAGGTCATCGACGCCGGCACCCTAGTCCGCGAGCGGCTCATGCTGGGGCTGCGACTCGACGAGCCGCTGGCGCTGGCGGACGTCGAGAACGCACTCGACGAGGACGCGGTCGAGCGGTTTGTAGCCGCAGGACTCGTTGTGATCGGCTCGTCCGCGCTGTCCCTGACCCGCCGAGGCCGCTTCCTGGGAGGAGGCGTGACCGCCGACCTGATGCGGGAGCCGCCGGAAGGCGTCGAGCTGGGCGAGCCTGCGTCGAGCCCGAAGCTCAGTCCGGTCTGACTGTTTCTGAGCGCTACTCGACGAGGACCGCGATGCAGGTCCCGACCTCGTCGTAGTTGCATAGCTCGTCGTTCCCCTGCCCCGACGAGGAGAAGGTGATGTTGATGAAGTGTCCCCAGACGTCCCCGTTGTCGAGGCTCTTGCGGTAGTTCGGTGCGTACCACGGATGAGGCTCGTTGTCCGGACACTCGGGTTGGCTCCCGACGATGTCCCAGCCGGTGACGTAGAAGCCTGCGAAGTACTTGACCGGCACGGCCTCGCTGCTGCCCTGACTCAGGAACGTCCCGTAGTCGGTGATGATGAGAGTGACGTACCGAGGGTCGTTGGCGAGGTCGTAGTTGATCCGGAAGTCGTCGTACTCGGAGATGCTCTCCGGCCAGTTGTTCGGCGCGCAGCTCGGGTTCTTGAAGCGGTCGGAAAGCCCCTGCCGGAACTGCCCGATCTTGTCGCCCGTCTCGACGCGGACGCAGTTCGGGGTGGGGCCCGTGAAGGAAGAATCTGGAGGGAGGCCGGCTCCGTTCGGATAGGCGGCGCAGAAGATGTCCTGCCACTCGCTGATCCCGTCCTTGTCGAAGTCGCCGTAGTTCTCCCGGTAGGTCGTCTGGCAGCCGTTCGCGATCTCGTTTCTGAAGTTGATCGACTTGTCGCAATCGAACGCCTGGTTCTGGCTTCCTGACGGACTCGCGACGCGGAGGACGACCGGAGGCGCCAGCGGGCTCTCGACCTGGAAGGGTTTTCGAAGCCCGACCTTCACGATGACGCTGCGGTCGGGGCCGCTGTTGCGCGAGTTCGGGTCCGCGACTGGGGCGTCGGCAGTCGTCAGCTTGAGATATTCGACCGGGCCCGAGTCGCCGTTCGCGACGTAGGGGTGGGCTACGCCGGAGAACGTGCCCGACGGTTTGCTTCCGTCCGCACGCTCGGTTCTCCACTTGATCGAAAAGTCCGCGCGTCCGAGCTTGGCGTCGAGCGTCGCATTCTGGGTCGTCATCCAGATGCTCTCGCTCGCAGTCGCGCCAGGCCCCAGGTACTCCATCTTGCAACCCTGGCCCGGGCACCCGGGGGCATCCAGCTTCACGTCGGCGGCGATGCCGGCCGGCGGGTTCGGCTTCGGGTTGCCGGCGAAGGCGAAATCGATCACAGCCTTCGCGCCGAGGTCGCAGTCTCCGGCACGGAGGAAGTACGGCGCCGAAAGGTCGTCGCCGCACGTCACGCTTACGAGCGACACGTCGCATATCCGTGGCTGCGCCGGCGTGGCCGGCGCATCAGACCAGCCGTGGATGAACGAGAGCCCGCTCTGGTTCCCGTCTCCTGCATAGCACGTGACGAGACCCGGATCCTGGGCGCAGATCTCGGCCAGCGTCCCCGACAGGGACGGGGTGTTGTTCTGCTTCGAGACGAGGATGACGACCCCGGTGTTCTCGCTCGCGATGTCGACGTCGGAGATGTTGAACAGATCGCTCGGGGGCGACGTGGACCATTCCGAGAACGGAAGATCGACATCGTCCATCTTCGTCAGCAGTTGCGGGGAGTTGAGTATCGCGCCCGTGTTCTCGTCGACGAAGATCGCCGCGACGCTGGCCGGGTCCACCTCCGGGACGGCCCACGGCAGCATGCCCGACTGCTCGACGACCTGTTGGATCTCGACGCGCGCATGTTTCTTAGGATCGGCCACGTACGGAATGAAGCCGAAGAGAAACGGCGCGTCGTCGTCCGTCGCTTTGACGCTCAGCGTGCGACTCGAGCACGGGTCTCCGGGGGTCAGCGGATCGCTGTCCATGTCGAGCGTGTCGTCGAGTAATCCCGGTGCGCCGTCCGTCGGATCGCCGTCCTGCCAGTACCGGGCGCTGTTGACGACGGCCCGGACGTCGTCCGGCTGTTGCTCCTGAAGATTCCGCGTACCCGGGTAGCGCGTGGTGTCTCCCGATTACTCGAGCGCCGCCGCTCGAATGGCGAGGTTCGCGGCATCAGGGTCGCCGAACTGGAACGAGCAGCCCACGAACTTCGTCGCCCCCGCGAAAGCCCCGGCATCGACGAGGGTCTGCAATCGTTTGCTGTGCACCCACCAGTTGCCGATGTCGACCGAGATGACGCCGACGAGGAGCACGAGCGGGATCAGGATTGCCGAGAGCACAAGGACCTGGCCCCCCTCTCCGCCGCGCCGTAGCCGAGACCTGTACACGGCCGGCTCCCCAGCCTGCCGCGGCGCACCCATATCCCCCAACCGTCCTCCCCCGGACGTCCAGACGCATTGTGCAGCGGTTTCCCCGGAAACGGAAGGGGCTGCGGGAAACCGCCTGAGACGCCGCTACCATCGGAAAGATGCTGCTATCGCCCCGTAAGCGGGAGATTCTTCGGCGCGTGGTCGAGGAGTACGTGGCCACGGGCCAGCCGGTCGGCTCGCGCGCGCTCGTCGAGCGCTCCGGACTGCGCGTGTCTCCCTCGACGGTTCGCGGAGAGCTCGCCGAGCTCGAGACGCTCGGATTCCTCACGCACCCGCACACCTCAGCCGGCAGACTGCCGACCGAGAGCGGCTACCGGCTCTATGCCGAGGAGCTCGTCGCGACGATGGAGGGGCGACCGGAGGCCCTCGGCGTCGATCTGCGCACGATGCGCGACGAGATCGAGGACGCGCTGCGCGTGACGACCGACATGCTCTCGAGCGCGACGCGGCTGCTGGCGCTCGTGTCCGCGCCGTCTCTCGACACCGCGACGATTCGTCATGTGGAGGTGCTCGCGCTTCAGCCCACGAGCGTCATGGTGGTCGCGATCACGTCCACGGGAGGCGTGACGAAGCGTCTCTTCCGGCTCGAGGAGCCCGTAGATCCGGGCGTCGTCGCCTGGGCGTCGGAGTACCTCGACGAGCGACTCACGGGCGTGCGCCTCGGAACGAGCACGGTTCGCCGGCGGCTCGAGGCTCCCGAGCTCTCGGCTCGCGAGCGCGAGTTCCTCGGGCTGATCGGATCCGTTCTCCTCGAAGCGGGGTCGAACACCGAGCCGCAGGTCTTCGTCGGTCGCGCTCCCGGGCTCTTGGGGGAGGCTCGCACGGAAGAGCTCGAGGCGACGATGCGGCTCCTCGAGCTGCTCGAGCGACGCGCCGCTGTCCTCGAGCTCGTCGGCGAAGCGCTCGAGCCGCGCCGCCCCGTCGTCCACATCGGTCCCGAGCTCAGCGGTGGCCAGCTCCACGACGTCTCGCTCGTCGGCGCGACGTACGGTCTCCGAACCAAGGCGCTCGGGGCGGTCGGCCTGATCGGCCCGCTGCGGATGGACTACGAGAAGGCCATTCGCACGGTTCGCGCCGCCGCCTTCGAGCTCTCGCGCTTGGTCGAAGACGTCTACGAGGACGAGTAGGCGATGGCAACGACCGAGCGAGACTACTACGAGGTCCTCGGTGTCGACCGCGGTGCGACCGACGCCGACATCAAGCGTGCGTTTCGCTCGCTCGCGCGCGAGATCCATCCCGACGTTTCCGACGCACCGGGCGCCGACGGGCGATTCCGCGAGGTCGCCGAGGCGTACGAGGTCCTCTCGGATCCGGCGCGGCGGGCGACCTACGACCGCTTCGGCCATGCGGGCCTTCGGCGAAGGGGCTTTCGGCCCGCGTATGCGGACTTCGGAAACGTCGCGGACATCTTCGCGGCCTTCTTCGGCGAGGACCTGTTCGGAACGTCCGGCCCGATGCGGCGCGAGTCCGCGCGAGGTGGAGACGTGCAGGCGCTCGTCGAGGTCGACCTCGAGGACGCTTTCACCGGTACGTCGGTCGAGCTCGGCCTCGAGATCGCGGAGGGCTGCGAGCGTTGCGAGTCGTCCGGCGCCGAACCGGGAACCGGGGCGGTCACGTGCCCGACATGTCAGGGCGCGGGGGTCGTTCGGAGGGTCTCGCGCAACGTCTTCGGCGAGTTCGTCAGCCAGAGGACCTGCCCGCAGTGCGAGGGTGCGGGCGAGAGCCTCGAGGCTCCCTGCTCGTCCTGCGGCGGTGAGGGCCGGGTCGTAGCGACGCACCGGCTGAACGTGGACATCCCTGCGGGTATTCACGACGGCCAGCGGATCCGGCTCCGCGGCGAAGGCCACTCCGGCTTTCGAGGCGGCGGTGCGGGCGACATGTACGTGGCCGTGCGCGTCCGGCCCGATCCGAGATTCGTGCGGGACGGCGATGACCTCCACACCGCGGCTCGCGTGACGATGGCGGACGCGGCGCTCGGCACGACGGTCCGCACTCCCGCACTCGGCGGCGATCTCGAGGTCGAGGTCCCACCGGGGACGCAGCCGGGAGAGGTGCGACGGATCGAGCGGCAGGGGATGCCCTCGCTCCAGGGCAAACAAAGGGGCGACCTGTTCGTGAGGCTGGACGTCGCGGTGCCCGCCCGCCTGACCGACGAGCAGCGGCTGCTGCTCGAGGAGTTCGACCGCCACACGACCGAGGACGCCTACGCTCGAGAGGACGAGGACGAGGGGTTTTTTCGCCGGCTGAAGAGCGCGCTCCGATAGCCGACGACGTCATTCGGGTCTCGTTCTCCGTCTCGAGAGACGACGTCGAGATCGCGAGAGCGCGGTTGCTCTCCGTCGCTCCGAACGGCTTCGAGGAGGTGGAGCTCGCCGATGGAATCGAGCTCGCCGTGTACACCGACGGCGCAGGCCGAGCGGCGATAAGCGAGCTCTTTGCGAACGCCGCCGTGACGCGAGTGGAGCCCGGCTGGGAGGAGCGCTGGCGCTCGTTCCACCGCCCGGTGCGGGTCGGCGGGTTGTGGATCGGCCCGCCGTGGGAGACCCCTCCGTCGCGGGCGCCGGCGCTCGTCATCGATCCCGGGCGTGCCTTCGGGACCGGGGCGCATGCGACAACGCGGGCCTGTATTGAGCTCCTCGCCACACAGGGGGAGCGCGGCGCCGTGCTCGATGCCGGCTGCGGCTCGGGAGTCGTCGCCCTCGCCGCCGCTCGGCTCGGCTTCTCGCCGGTCACCGCCGTC
>JACCWU010000142.1 GCA_013697465.1 Actinomycetota bacterium
GGCCCGATGCGGTCGGCAGCGTCGGAGGCTGGAACGCCGGGTCGGTCGATCGCTTCATCGCCGGGTACCGCGCCGGCGCGAGGCGCGCGAGCCCGTCGATCCGGCTCCTGAACGGCTACGCCTTCAACTTCTGGGATCCGGATCCGTGCGAGCGCATCGCCAGCGGGCAGATCGCGAAGGGAGTCGGCGTCGTCTTCAGCGTCGCCGGCGGGTGTGGACTGGGCACGCTCGCCGCCGCGCGGAGACACCGGGTCTTCGGGATCGGCGTCGACATCGACCAGTCCGCGCTCGGCCCCTACGTCCTGACGAGCGCCGTCAAGGACGTCGGTCTCATAACCTACCTCACGATCGAGCTCCTGGTGCAGGGCCGTCTCGACACCGGAGGCGACACCACGCTCGGCCTGCGGGAAGGTGTCCTGCGGCTCGGGCGAGTCAGCCCCCGTGTGCCGCGCGCCCTGATCGAGCGAACCCTCGAGATCGAGCGCAGGATTGCCTCCGGACGGATCAAAGGCATTCCGACGACGGTTGGAAAGTAGCTCTACGGTTCCGGCTCGCCGACCGTGACCCACACGGCGCCACCCGCGATCGCAACCGCGGTCGGTCCCGGTCCCAGCCGAGCCCGCAATGGAGGCTCCTCGAGGTCGGGGTGGACCCGTTCCAACACGCCCTCGTAGGTCACGGCCCAGAGGCCCGCACCGGGCTCGTCGGCCACGGCGACGATGTATCTCCCGAGGCTGAGCGTCCGGTCGAGACGTGTTGACTCGGGGTCGACGAGCCAGATGTCCGAGACGAGAACGAGGATGCCGTCGTCGGACGTCGCGACGTCATGGGGGAAGTTGCCGGGAGAGCCGACGGACAGCTTGGCCGTTACGGCGTCCGTTGTCGGCTCAATGCGCAGCAACTGCCCGCCTGCCGTCACCAGCCAGACGGCGCCGTATCCCGTCGTGACGGCGAGAGGGGCGCTTCCGACGTCGATCGAGCGAACGACCCGATCCTGACCGGGATCGATGCGCACGAGCTCCCTCCCCGCCGCACATGCCCAGACGGTTCCATAGCCCACGGCGATGCCCTGGACGGTTCGCGGGACGAACGGGTCCCGACCGCGCAGGTCGATCGTCGCGACGACGTCGTTCGACTCCGGATCGATCCGTGAGACGGTGCCCGCGATCCCGCTCGCGACCCAGATTGCGTCGGCTCCGACGGCCAGGTCGACCGGCGAGGCGACCCCAATCGTGGCTAGCACGTTGCGCGTCGTCGGGTCGATTCGCGTGATGGTGTCGTCCCCGGCGTTGGCCACCCAGATCGACTCGTGGCCGGAGACGATCGCCACCGGGCCGGAGCCGACCTCGACGGTGTCGACGACGCGTGCACTCTCCGGGTCGACGACCACGACCGTTCCGGGAATGGCGAGCACCGTTCCGCCATCTCCCCGCGCGAGGAGGATCGTTGCGGTTCCCGCGACGACGGCGACGCAGACGGCGGCGAGTCCGAGCGCGACTCGCCTCGACCGCCCGCGAAGAACCGCGGGTGGTCGCAGGCGCGGCAACCCGGCGTCGAGCTCGGGATCCTGGGCGAGAATCGCCTGCTCGAGCTCGCGGAGTCGCGGCGTGGGCTCGATGCCGAGCCGCTCGACGAAGGCTCGGCGCGTCTCCTTGTATAGCTCGAGGGCGTCGGCCTGGCGGCCGGCACGATAGAGGGCGAGCATCAACTGGCCACGCGGACGCTCGCGCAGGGGCTCGCGCTCGACGAGGGCTTCGAGCTCGGAGACGACGGCGCCGTCGTGGCCCAGAGCGAGCTCGGCGTCGATCCGGTCTTCGAGCGCCTCGAGCCGGAGCTCGTCCAGCCGGTGGGCCTCGGCGTGCGCCGAGGGCGTGTCGTCGACGCCTGCGAGCGCCTGCCCGCGCCACAGCCTCAGAGCCGTACGCAGCGTCTCCCCTGCTCGCCCGGCCTCGCCGCCCGCGAGCGGCCTCCCGTCCCTCCAGCAGCAAGTGCTCGAACCGCGCCGCGTCCAGAGCGTCCGGCTCCACTCGAAGCAGGTAGCCGGGGGCGCGCGTCACGAGCACGGCCCCAGGTGTGCCCGCTGCCCGATCGGGCTCCAGTGC
>JACCWU010000131.1 GCA_013697465.1 Actinomycetota bacterium
ACGGAGAGAGGTCGAAGAGTTCTCGGCAACCCGAACACCGCCACTGAAGCAATGCGGCTTCGAGCGGCCGTCAGCGTCCATCTGAACAGAGAGGCCAATCCGGACGCTGGTTCATAACGAGCAGAAACCTCGGGCGGGGTCGCCGAGCTACGGACCGCGTCGCTCGAGACAGACGCCGAACTGGTGCTAATCGTCGATATGCACGCGCGGGAGCTCGTCGAAGGTTTGGGCTTCCGGACCCTCTACCAGGAGAACGGCGCCGTTTCGAGGGCGTTCGAGATCGTGGGAACGCCCCACGCCTTCGCCATCGACGAGACGGGAACAGTCGCCGACAACGCGATCGCAACGTCCTTGGCGCGTGTCGAGGAGCTGATCCATAGGTCGGAGGGAGGTGAACGCCTCTGCGCCGCCGGACCGCATTCCCGCTATCGGGCGGTCAGTGCCTCGGCCAGGTCGGGCGGTGGGTCGGCCGGAAAGAGGCCGCGCTGGATGCGCTGGGCGGCGAGCATGGTTGCTGAACGCATCAGGAGGGCCAGCGAGAAGAGGGTGTCGATTGTCGGTTCGCGCTGGGTGCGGGTGCGATCCGCACTGTCGAGACCCAGGCTACTTCCTACCTGCACAGCGGAGAACAGGGCCTCGCAGGCATTGCGGCGAGTCGATAGCGCCACCCGCTCCGCGTGGAGGTGCGCCATCCCAACCTCCATCCGATGGGGGTAGTAGGCGAGTGATGTCCAGCCGTGGCGCATCGGCAGCCCCGGACGGCCACACGCCGGGTCGGTAGGGCAGTGGTACCGCAGTCGGATTGTCTTCGCCGCCGGGTCTCCCGGAGGGAGATCTCGCCGACTCGCCCCGTCCATCCCGTCACGAACCAACGGAACGTTGTGTTTGCGGCAAATCGCCTGTCCGTCTCCCCGAAGGCTCGTCGCGCGGCTCCGGAACGGCCTCGCCGACATACGCGGCGTGCGCCTCCGGACCCCCGCGAGCCCGGCCGTATCCGCAGGTCTCGTCTGCTTCGAGATAGCCGGCCTCGATGCAGCCGAGGTCGTCTTGCAGCTTGCTGCGCGCCGGATCGTCGCGAGCGTCACGCCGTACGCGGAACGCTATGTGCGCTTGGGACCGGGCATCGTGAACACTGACGCCGACGTCGCCGCGGCCGTCCGCGCGGTCACGCTCATCGCAAGGTAGGCGTCAGTACCCGAGCCGCCGTTCGATCGGGGAGACGAGCGAGCGGATGCGCTCGATCGCCTCGGCGTTCTGCTCGCGCCACTTCTCGGGGCGAGGTGACGTCAGCGCCGTCGCGGTTACGTTCTCTTCGAGTCCGGCGGCAAAGTGATCGACCGCGGTCGTCGGCGCGACCTGCAAACTTTCGAAGACGCGCCGAAGCTCTTCGACCGGTTTCTGGACGAGACCTTCGTACGCGATGTCGACCCAGCGTGCGGCATCCATGGTCGCGCGCGCGTCCAGCACGGCTTCGTTGCACGCGACGTACTGGCGGGCGCAGATCTCCTCGAGCGGGGCCCTGCGGAGCTCCCTCCAACCGGGAACGAGAACGAAGCTCCACCTGTCCCCGGAGAGCGGGCCGAGGCCGGTGAGAGGCTCGGGGAGCCGGTACTTGACGAACCGTGGCCGCGCGCGCCACCCCTCCATCAGCGAGCTCACGTTGTCCGCGGCCCGCCGGCGCAGGAACACGAAGGTCGCATCGGGGAAAAGCGCGTCGAGGTAGCCGGTGCGGAGGCAGCTCTCGGGTGTCTTGTCCACGAAGCGCCGGCCGCGCACGGCGAGCCGTATTGCCGAATAGACGTACTCCCGCTCCCGCGGGGAGACATTTTCGGCATCGAGGGCATCGGAGGCCCAACCTCGGTCGCGGGGGTGGTGGAACTCGTCCCACAGGATGTGGCCCTCGCTCTGCACCGATCGCAGCTCCGGGCTGCGCAGGAGCGCTTGCAGAAGCATGGTCGTGCCCGAGCGGGGACAGCCGATCACGAAGATCGGCTTCGTGGGTGCTGCGAAGGGAGGGAGCACACGCGACAGCGGCCGAGCCGCGCGGGGGCCGCTGCGCCGGATGCGCCAGACGAGACGCCGCAGCCTCCATGCACGGGTCGTCTTCACGGCCTAGCGAGCCGCAGGCGCGCGCCGATCGCCCGCCGCTCGGACGGGAGGTAGAACCCGAGCGGCAGAAGCGCGAGCGGGTAGGCGAGGGCAAGTGCGAGGGCCACGGGGAGCCCGCCTCCGATCAGCTTGCCGGCGACCGCGAGCCCTGCTCCGGCGAGCGCGGCCGTCAGCACGCGCCGCCACTGGTACGGCACGCGG
>JACCWU010000152.1 GCA_013697465.1 Actinomycetota bacterium
CTCGGGCGCACAGCGTGCGGTCGGCACCTTCTGCGCGCGCAACCGGTTCATGTTCTTGCTCCCGTGCCATCGGGTGGTCGGGTCGGCCGGCATCGGCGGCTACGGCTCGGCTGGCGTAGGCGTCAAGCGCCGCTTGCTCGCGCTCGAAGGAGTCTCGCTCTGACGACTTCGGACGACGTGCGCGAGGAGCTCGCCCGGATTGCGCCGACACGGGACTGCGACCGGCGCGCCGAGCTCTCCGCACTCTTCCACTCGGCCGGGAGTCTGCACCTCCGGGGACGGGGGGACTGGGCCCTCCATCTCGACGTCGGAAGCGGCGCCGTCGTCCGTCGCGCCTTCGCCCTTCTTCGCGACGAGGGGATGCGCTCGGAGATCCGCACGTACCAGCGTCGTGCCTTTGACCGCGCGACTCGGTACCAGCTCCACATCGAGGGCGGCGACGAGGCGCTCCGGGTGTTGACCGCGGCGGGGGTGCTCGATCGGCGGCACGCACCCCTGCAGGCTCCACCGCGGCGCCTCGTCGCGCGCTCGTGCTGTCGCCGCGCGTATCTCCGCGGAGCGTTCCTGGGCGGAGGGTCCCTCACGAGCCAGAAGTCGGTACATCTCGAGCTGCGAGCGGCCTCGTCCGAGGCGGCGGCATTCGTCCAGGAGGTCGCCCGCGTGGAGCACGTGCGGCTGGGAGTTGTCGAGCGCGGGTCGCACGTCGCGGCGTACGCGAAGGAGTGGGATGCGGTCGAGTCGCTCCTCGCGCTGATGGGCGCGGCGGAGACGGTGCTCGCGCTCGAGGAGCGGGCGGTGTTGGCGACAACTCGCGCGCAGGCAAACCGGCGTGCGAATGCGGACCACGCGAACCTCGTTCGGACGAGCCGTGCCGCGCAGGGACAGCTCCGGGCGGCCGAGCGACTGCGTGCAGCGGATGGACTCGAGCGTCTTCCAGCCGACGTGCGTGAAGCCGCGGAGCTCCGGCTCCGGTTTCCGACCTACTCGCTCCGGGAGCTCGCCGCCCGAACCGATCCTGCCGCAAGCAAGGCGTCGCTCCACAGACGCTTGCGACGGCTCGAGGAGCTCGCAGACAGATAAGCACCCGAAGAGAGACAGGTCTTGTCCGTGCGCCGTTGTCCCGAGTCGCACATTCGGAGATACTTGATCCCGAGTGGGTACGCGCCCGCCCCTCGACGGATCCAGACCCCGTCCGTCGTCCGAGTGGAGCGCGGAAACGGAGGGAGGAGGTTCGTCCTCGGAGCTCCTCCCCCGGCCCACTGCTCTCGTCTCGATCCCGTATCGAGGGCTGCGGGTTAGACTCGCGCTCGGATCAGGTAGACCCTCAGCTACCGGACGGAGGAGCGCAGAGGATGGGCATTCGGGTCGGTATCAACGGCTTCGGCCGCATCGGCAGGAACTTCTTCCGTGCGCAGCACGCGCTCGACGCGGACCTCGAGATCGTCGCGCTGAACGACCTGGGCGACGCGGACACGATGGCCTATCTGCTCCGGTACGACTCCAACCTGGGACCGTTCCCGGGAGAGGTCGAGCTCGCCGACGGCGTTCTCCACGCCGCCGGGCAGAAGATGCGCATCCTCTCCGAGCGCGACCCCGCGTCCCTTCCGTGGGGCGAGCTCGGCGTCGACGTCGTCGTCGAGTCCACGGGGATCTTCACCGACCGCGCGGGCGCGCAGAAGCATCTCGACGCCGGCGCGAAGAAGGTCGTCATCTCGGCGCCGGCCACCGACCCGGACGTCACGATCGTGCTCGGAGTCAACGACGACGCCTACAACTCGGAATCCCACCACATCGTGTCGAACGCGTCGTGCACGACCAACTGCGTCGCGCCTCTCGCAAAGGTGCTGCACGAGCTCGGCGGTATCGAGACCGGCTTCATGACGACGATCCACGCGTACACGAACGACCAGGTGATCCTCGACTTCCCGCACAAGGATCTCCGTCGGGCCCGCGCGGCCGCGGTCAACCTGATCCCGACCTCCACCGGTGCCGCCAAGGCGATCGGGCTCGTGCTGCCCGAGCTCCAAGGCAAGGTGGACGGCATCTCGGTGCGCGCGCCGGTCGCGACAGGCTCGCTCACCGATCTAGTGGTCCAGCTCGGCCGCGAGACGTCGGTCGAGGAGGTGAACGACGCGTTCCGAGCGGCCGCCGAGGGCGGCCCCCTCGACGGACTCCTGCAGTACTCCGTCGACCCGATCGTCTCGAGCGACATCAAGGAATCGCCCTACTCCTGCATCTTCGACAGCCCGCTCACCATGGTGCGCGGGAGCTCGGTCAAGGTGTTCGGCTGGTACGACAACGAGTGGGGCTACTCGTGTCGGCTGGTCGACGTGATCGGCCTGCTGGTGTAGGGGGCCTGTCCCTGGTGAAGACACCTCGCTCGGTGCGCGACGCCGACGTCGGAGGCAAGCGGGTCCTCGTGCGCGCCGACCTGAACGTGCCGCTCGAGAACGGCCGCGTCGCGGATGACACACGCATCCGGGCCGCGCTGCCGACGCTGCGTCTGCTGCTCGAGCGCCGTGCGTCGCATGTACGCGTCTGCTCGCATTTAGGCCGTCCGAAGGGCGAGGATCCCGAGTATCGGATCGACCCCGTCAGGGACCAGCTGCGGTCGCTGCTCGACGACGACCGCATCCACGTGCTGGAGAACACCCGTTTCGACCCGCGAGACACCGCCAACGACGTCGGCTTCGCACGCGAGCTCGCAGATGGCTGCGACCTTTACGTCAACGATGCCTTCGGCTCGGCTCATCGCGCCCACAGCTCGACCGAGGCGGTGGCGCATCTGCTCCCGGCGTACGCCGGGTTGCTCCTGCTCGAGGAGCTCGAGCACCTGGGTCGCCTGCTCGGCGAGGTCGACCGACCGTTCGTCCTCGTTGCCGGAGGCGCGAAGGTCGAGGACAAGCTCGGCGTGCTCTCGCATCTCGGCGCACGCGCGGACGCGGTTCTGATCGGCGGCAAGATGGCCGAGGAGTTACGTGAGGAGAACCAGCTCCCCTTCGAGGCGATGCTTCCGACGGACGTGGTCGCGGCCGCCGCGTTCGAGCCGAATGCCGAAACACGAGTGACGCCCTTCGACGAGCTCCCGGAGAGCTGGCTCGGCCTCGACATCGGCCCGGTAAGCAGGGAGCGGTTCGCCGGAGAGATTCGCGGCGCGAAGACGGTCTTCTGGAACGGTCCGATGGGCGTGTTCGAGTGGCCCCGCTTCGCAGAGGGGACGAAGACCGTGGCCGCGGCGGTCGCCGCGGTGGACGGGTACACGGTCGTCGGCGGAGGCGACTCGGTGCGGGCAGTCAACGAGCTCGGTCTCGAGGACGGCATATCCTGGGTCTCGACCGGGGGTGGGGCCTCGCTTGAGCTCCTCGAGGGCAAGGATCTGCCCGGAGTCGCCGCAATTCCGTCGAGCTAGCTGACAGTCGAGCTCGCGCCCGCGGGTTCTGTCTCTGACGAACCGGAAACACCCGGCACGTGCTGCGCGAGGAAGCGGAGGATCGTGGAGACCTGCCGCACGCGCTCGTCCACGTCGAAGGACCCGTGCCCCGTCTCGAAGACGTAGACCTCGTGCGGATGACCGCGACGCTCGAGCCTCTCGACGTACCGCATCGCTTGCCGGTAGGGACAGCGACTGTCGTTTCGTCCGATCACGAAGAGGACGGGTGCGCGCACGTTGTCGACGAAGTTAATCGGGTTCCGGTCGCGCATCAGCTCGGGCACGTCTCTCGGCTCCGCGCCTCCCAGCAGCGACCGGTCGTACGCCTTGAGGAGAGGCGAGAGGTCCTCGTACCCGTCCTCGTAGTCCCCGATCGGAACGCCCGCGATTCCGCAGCGCCAGAGCTCGGGATGCTTGCCGAGCTCGAGCAGCGTAACGTAACCACCCCACGACCACCCGGCGACCACGGCGCGCTCGGGATCGGCGATACCGCGTTCGACGAGATCCGCGAGGCCGGCGTTCACGTCCTCGAGCTCAGGCCCGCCGATGTTGCCGATGAGCGTGTCCCGCCATTCGCGACCGTATCCGATCGAACCCCTGTAGTTGACCATCGCAACCCGGAATCGACATAGGCCTGCACCTCAGGCTGCCACCGGTCGAGATCAAGCCAGGTCGGGCCGCCGTGCACGAACATGATCACCGGGAAGGGGCCGCCGCCGGAGTCTGCCGGCGTCACGTAGAACCCGTGGACCCGCTGCCCGTGCGGATTGAGGAAGTGCCACGACTCGTAGGGGCGGCTTGGAGGAGGAAGAGGGTCTCCCCCGACCGAAAGCACCTCGCTGCCCGAGTCGTCGACGATCCGCCGCAGGCGGTGCCCCTGCTCGTGGAGGAACCAGACGCGCCCGTCCGGGCGGACGCGAGCCTTCCAGATAAATCCCGGCTCGCTTGCTATGGGACCTAGATCGCCGGACTCGAAGTCGAACCTGAAGAGACGGTCACGTCCTTCGAAGCGGTTCAGAAGCAGCAAGGCGCTGCTGTCGGGCCACCAGTCCTGGACGAAGACACCGCCCTCCAGACCCACCGCGAGGTCGTGCCGCTCGCCAGTCTCGAGACTCCAGATCCCGGGTCGCTGGTCGCCCTCGCGCTCGTGATCGAAGGCCAGCCGCTGGTCGCCCGCCACAGGCGACCAGCACTTCGCCACCAGCGACATGCCGTGGTCCGTCAGCTCGCCAACCGTGGCCCCGGAGCGCGGATCGACGACCTTGAGCGCCGGATGGATCAGGTCGCCGTGCTCGGCGTGCTCCAGGCACAAGAGCGAGCCGTCGGCCGACAGCGCTCCTCGCAGGAATCCGGCTTCGTCCACGCTGCCGAGGCGAACGGACTCGGTCGAGCGGTAGATCTCGCGCGCAGCGGCTCCGTCGAGCGAGACATACACGCCGAATCCGTTGAGCTCGCTGATCCCCGCGGCGACGATGCCCGGCGCCTGAGCCAGGCCCTCGTTCCAGCCGTGCGGGACGCCCTCGAGCAGCCCCGCCGTCTCTCCGCCGGCGAACGGCTGTACGAGCCAGCGTCCCGATTCGGCGCCGGTCTCGTCCTGAAACCAGAGGACGCTCTCTCCGTCGAGAGATGGCGTGCCGTCGATCACGCCAACCTGGTCGTCCGTGACCTGACGACGCACGCCGGTGTCCCGATCCCATGCGTGCACCTGCCACCTGCCGGGCTCATTGGACGCATACACGAGCCGCTCGGGCGCGAGCGGCGACCACTCGGGTAGGAATGACACGGGCGCGCGAAAGCGCCGCTCCCAGGCTTCGAGACCCATCCTGCGCGAGGCTAACAGGCGGCAGTCCCCTAAGATCGCCGTCGGTGCTCATCGCTGGCAACTGGAAGATGTTCAAGGGCAGCCACGAAGCCCGACAGTTCGCGACCGCGATCCGACATCTGCCTGAACGGGCCCGCGGAGTCGACGTCGTCGTCTGTCCCGCCTTCACCGCGCTCGAGGCGACGCTCGCCGGGCTCGGGGAGCAGAGCGCGATCCGCGTATTCGCACAGAACGTGCACTGGGAGCTCGAGGGGGCGTTCACGGGCGAGGTCTCGGCACCCATGCTGCTCGAGCTCGGCGTCAAGGGGGCGATCGTCGGGCACTCGGAGCGGCGTCAGCTCTTCGGGGAGACGGACGCCACGGTCCGGCTGCGGGCGGAAGCAGCCCTCGAGGCGGGGCTCGCCGTGATCGCCTGCGTCGGAGAGACCGAGGCCGAGCGCGAGGCGGGGGAGATGCAACACGTGCTCGAGCGGCAAATCGCCCCGTTCCCACAGCATGAGCGGCTGGTTGTCGCCTACGAGCCGGTCTGGGCGATCGGAACCGGGCGCACGGCGACACCGGAGATGGCTCAGGAGGCTCATGCGCTGATCAAGTCGCTCCACGACGCGCCGGTGCTCTACGGCGGCTCGGTCAAGCCTGAGAACGCCGCATCGCTGCTCGCGCAGCCGGACATCGACGGCGCGCTCGTCGGCGGGGCCTCCCTCGATGGGACGGCCTTCGAGGCGATCTGCCTCGCCGCCTCCCAGGCCAGGGCGTGACCCGACTGGGTAGGCGCAAGAACGGAATCCGCGAGCGCGGATTCGCTCACTGTGCAAGATCGGAAACTGCGAGCGCCGTTTCCGATCGCACGAAGATCGTGGCGCGCAGGATCCCTGAAGCCGGCTACTTCGCAGCCGGGCCGTAGTGATGCACGTCAAGCCTCGAGGTCTCGTCGCGCTCGTCATCCTCGACGGGTGGGGCCTCGCGCCGCCCGGTCCCGGCAATGCCGTCGAGCTCGCGAGGACGCCGGTCTTCGACGACCTGTGGGCCCGCTACCCGCACACGACGCTCGCCGCCTCCGGGGAAGCGGTCGGGCTCCCTCCCGGACAGATGGGCAACTCGGAGGTGGGACACCTGACGATCGGCTCAGGGCGCGTGCTCTTCCAGGACCTCGTGCGCGTGAACGTGGCGATTCGCGATGGGTCCTTCTTCGACAACGACGCACTCGTCTCGGCGTTTCGTCGGGCAGCCGAGCGTGGGGGAGACGTCCATCTCCTGGGGCTCGTGTCGTACGGCGGCGTTCATTCGCACATCGATCATCTGCGCGCCCTGCTCGAGCTAGCGGGCCGCGAAGGCATGACGGAGAGAACGTGGATTCACGCCTTCACCGATGGTCGCGATGTCTCTCCCATCTCGGCGGTAGACGATCTCGCTGAGCTCCCTCCCGAGCGGATCGCAACGGTATGCGGTCGCTACTACGCGATGGACCGGGACAGCCGGTGGGAGAGGACCGACCGTGCCTTCCGCGCGATCTGTCTGGGAGACGGCCTGATGGCGAGCGATCCGATCGAGGCGGTTCGGGCGAGCTACGCGAGCGGCGTGACCGACGAGTTCGTCGAGCCGCTGGTCGTGACAGGGCGCCCGAGGCTCGGTCCGCAGGATGCCGCCGTCTTCTTCAACTTCCGGCCGGATCGGGCGAGGCAGCTCTCGCAGCGACTGCTCGAGGGGGAGATCGATCTCACGACGATGACCCGCTATCGCATCGACTTCCCCTTTCCCAGCGCATTCGGGGACCAGGTGGTTCGCTCAACTCTGGCCGAGGTGCTCGCGGCGAGCGGCGCAGGTCAGCTGCACGCTGCCGAGACGGAGAAGTACGCCCACGTGACGTACTTCTTCAACGGCGGTGTCGAAGCTCCGTGGAAGGGGGAGGAACGCATCCTCGTGCCGTCCCCCCGCGAGGTACCGAGCTACGACCTGAAACCCGAGATGTCGGCTCGGGAGCTCGCCGATCGATTCGGTGCGGAGATCGGGTCCGGCCACCGTTTCGGCGTGGTCAACTTCGCGAATCCCGACATGGTCGGGCACACGGGCTCGATTCCGGCGGTCGTCACCGCCGTCGAAGTCGTCGACCGCTGCCTCGGCGATGTCGTCGAGCGGGTGCACGCGGCGGGAGGCATCTGCCTCGTGACGGCAGACCACGGGAACGCCGAGGTCATGCTCGAGCCCGACGGGGTGAGCCCGCATACGGCCCACACGTCGAATCCGGTGCCGCTGATCGTCACGGACAACGGGTTTGCCCTGCGCGAAAGCGGGGAACTGTCTGAGTTGGCACCCACGATCCTTTGGATGCTGGGTCTAGCCGTTCCCGGCGAGATGACGGGTGTACCAATGGCAACCCGGGTCTAATCTCGGATCACAAAGTCCTTACGACCTCCGCTCTATACTCCCCCGGCCCATGTCGCTACCACAACCCGATCCCGGAGTCCTCCGCAAGGCGCAGCGGGGGGACGAGAAGGCGTTCACGATCATCGTTAGGACGTACGAGCAGCCGGTCTACAACTACGTTCTGCGGTTGACCGGTGGCGACCGGGCTCTCTCGGAAGATCTCACCCAGGAAGTCTTTCTCCGGGTGTACCAGGGGCTCCCGAGCTTCTCGCTGCGCTCGAGGTTCACGACCTGGCTCTTCCAGGTGACGAAGAACCGCGTGCTCGACGAGCTGCGCGCGATGGAGCGGCGTCCACGCGCGCTCGTCGCCCTGGACGACATCCCGCCGCTCGAGGTGGTCGACGCACCGGTCGAGCGTGCCGAGACGATCGACGCCGTCTGGCGTGCGGTGGAGGCGCTGAACCCGGACTTGAAGATGGCGCTACTGCTTCGCGACATCGTCGGCCTCTCGTACGCGGAGATCGCGGAGACGCTCGAGATCACCCTCGCTACCGTGAAGTGGCGGATCTACAAGGCGCGCGAGGAAGTCCAGCTCGCGCTCCGTCGCGACGGCGTCGTCGTGCCGACTGCCACGCCCGCGCCGGTTGGCGTCGAGTCCGCGTAGCTTCTCTCGCATCCCGACTCGAGCGAAAGCGGCTCGGGCGACGACGACTGAAACATAGCCCGAGTTCCACTCCCGCCCACCCGCCTAGGATTACCGGGTGGCTCGGACCCAGATCGACGCTCTCACCAGCCTCGAGAACGCCGTCGCTGACATCGCCGGAGCGCCGGTCGCGCTCGAGCGTCCCGGCGACCCGGCGCACGGCGACTACGCGACGAACGTCGCCCTCCGGCTGGCGGGAGCCAAGCGGCAAGCACCACGCGAGATCGCCGACGAGATCGCCGCGGAGGCCGTCGAAAACGGGCTCGTGGAGCGCGCCGAGTCCGCAGGGCCCGGGTTCGTCAACCTTCACGTCTCGGACGCCTGGATTGCGGGCGCGCTCGGGGAGATTCTTGTTGCGTACGAGCAGTT
>JACCWU010000153.1 GCA_013697465.1 Actinomycetota bacterium
TTCTCGGGACTCGGCTCGTAGACCTGGAGTCCGAGCCGGACGGCCGCCGACCACGCCGCCCGCCGTGCGAACCGCCGAGCGAACCCCCGAGCTCCGCTCATCCTGCGGGCCAGGGGTGCTCGCGCAGAACGTCCTCGACCACCTCTACCCCCCAACCTGGTCCATGAGGGATACGCAGCTCCCCGTCCGCGATCTCCGGAGTCGCCGTCACGAGCTCGTCGCGCCACGGCACGTCGTCGACGTCGATTTCGAGGATGCGCGCATTCGGGATCGCCGCGCACCATTGCGCCCCGATGAACGTCGCGAGGTGCGAGTAGTAGTTGTGCGGCGCGCAGTTGACCTCGAACGTCTCCGCGAGGTCGGCGATCTTCTTCGCCTGGTGGAAGCCGTTCCAGATGACGTCGACCGAGGCCACGTCGAGCGCGGTCGCCTCGAGGAACGGCCTGAACCCGCGGCTTCCGTACAGGTTCTCGCCCGAGCAGATCGGCATCGGAGCGACGTGCCGGACGTGGGCGAGCGCCGCCGGATCGAAGAGATCGACCTCCAGCCAGAGCAGGTCGTGCTCCTCGAGCGCCCGCGCCACGCGCACGCAGCCCTCGGGCTCGAGGTTGAAGTTCAGGTCGACGATCGGGCGCGCCGCTCCCTCGGTCCCGGCGCGGAACGCATCGAGCAGCTTTACGAGCGCGTCCGCGATCTCCTCCGCCTCCAACGTCCCCCCGCCCGCGCCGAAACCCGGCATCGACACCACAGGCTTCTCCCCGGGAACCACGATGTTCGTCTTGAACGCGGGGTACCCGCACTCGACCACCTCGTGCCCGAGCGCGGCGACGTCGTCGTACGAGCCCAGCTTCGGGGTACCGGTCACCTCCCAAGCGCGCGCGCGAGTCGTCCCGCAGTGCGACCAGTAGAGCGGAATCGTCTCCCGGGTCGGCCCGCCGAAGAGCTCGTACACAGGCACCCCGAGCGCCTTCGCCTTGAGGTCGAGGAGCGCGTTCTCGATCCCGCCGATCGCCTTCGCGATAACCGAGCCCGGGCTCTGGCGCGTCTGCCGATAGAGGTTCCAGTAGATCCGCTCGACCGCGCGCGGGTCCTGCCCGACCACCAGAGGCGCCAGATCCTCGACGATCCCCGCGAGCCCCCGCGGCGAGCCGTGCGAGTCGGTGATCTCGGCCCAGCCGACGAGCCCGTCGTCAGCCGTCGCCTTGAGGAAGATCCACGGCCGCCAGCCCGCGTCGCAGAAGAGCATCTCCAGGCTCGCGACCTTCACGAACTGGGAGCATACGGCGGTCGCCCGACCTCAGGCAGCGAGGCCGCACCCGACGCGAGGAGACGCTCTGCGCGCTCCCAGTCCTCCTCGTCGTCGACGTTGAAGCCCTCGTGGCCCTGGGTGAAGAACGGCGCGACGACACGCCCCTCGCGCGATCCCGTCTCGTCGACCGTCCGTGTCCACGCGATCTCGAGCGCGCTGTTCTGGCTATAGATCTCGGGCAGCGCCTGGTACTGACCCGCGTGCCATGCGACCGCGAGGTGCGACTGGTCGAGCAGGGGACGCATCGTCTGCCCGTCGTCCTCGAGGAGCCACATCTTCCCAGGATGCTGCTTCACGAGCTCGACCGCGCGCAGAGAATCCGCCTCCGGCGTCGCGACGAGCTGCTCGAGCCCGCGCCGCACCGCGTCCGGTCCGCGAAACGGGTTCGTCGCGCGCACGATGGCGAACAGCTCGTACCGCTCTTCGAGCCGCTCGAGTGTGTAGCGAAGCCACTCGATGTCAGGGGAGATCGAGGTCGCGTACTCGTCCGGGCGGAGGAACGGCACGTCTGCGTCGTACCAGCGCGCGACCTCGGCGATCGCCTCGGAGTCCGTCGATACCACCACGCGCTGGAACACGCCGCTCTGGAGAGCCGTCTCGATCGCGTATGCGAGGAGCGGATGGCCTGCGAGCGGGCGCACGTTCTTTCCGGGCACGCGCTCGGAGCCCGAGCGCGCCGGGACGAAGGCGACCGCAGTGGGTGGAGTCATGCCGCCAGGGCTTCGGCGACGAGCTCCGTGAGCACCGGGGTGGGGACGCCGAGCCGCTCACCGGCACGGACGACCGAGCCCGCGATCGCGTCGAGCTCGGACGGGCGACCGGCCGTGACGTCTCGCGCGGTCGAAGTCGTGAGGTCGTAGTCCATGTCCGCGATCATCGTCCATTGGCTCGACGCCAGCAGCGTCACGCCGTCGGCTTGCGCCACCGCACACGCCTCTTCGATCGCCGCCTCCAGCCTGGGCCGCCACTCGCGATCCTCGCGGAGCGAGCCCACCGGTCGGCGTGCAATGACAGTTGCGGCCGACAGTACCGCGAGCCGAGCCACCTTCCGCCAGAGCACCTGCTTCTCCCGCTGGTCGACAATCACCTCGGCGCCGCTCTTGCGAAGGATGGCAGCCGTGTCCTCGAGCTCCTCCGGCGCGAGCTCGCCCGACGCGATCGTGAGAACGGCGGACGGCGTCGTCTGCACGATCTGAACCCGCCCGACGCGGTACGCCTCGAAGCGCGAGATGCTGCCCGCAGCGACGCGCGGCCCGAAGCGCGCACGGAGGATGTCTAGGTGCTCGAGCCCGTTCATGAGCGGGACGACGACACCGGACTCGACCGAGGCGGGATCGACGCGCTCGATCGCCTCCTCGAGCTGGTGTGCCTTGACGGTCACGAGCAGGACGTGAACGGGTTGCGAGAGCTCCTCGCGCACCTCGGGACGCAGGACAATTGGCTCTCCGCCTTCGATCTCCAGCGAGATGCCGGCGAGCGCGAGGATGCCCACCATGTCCGGACGCGGAACACAGATGGTGTGCACTCCCCCGTGCAAGAGGCGCACGGCCAGGGAGCCGCCAACGGCGCCCGGGCCCAGTACGGCGACGGTCTCTCTCATATGAGGGCGGGATCGGCGATCAGGCTCACGACCTTGAGATCGGAGTACACGTCGAGCGCCTCGACCCCTGCCTCGCGCCAGCCCGTCCCGGACTGCTTCACACCGCCGAAGCCCATGTGCGGCTCCGAGCCGTGCGTGCCGGCATTCACGACCACGACGCCGGCCTGCGCCTTCTCGGCGAAGCGCATGGCGCGGTGAAGACTCGCGGTATGGATGGCTGCCGTGAGGCCATACGGCGAGTCGTTGACGAGCGCGATCGCCTCGTCGAGGTCATGGACGCGATGGAGGAGCGTGACGGGCCCGAAGAGCTCCGTGCAGGAGATGTCCGAATCGGGTGCGGCACCCTCGATCACGGTGGGTGAGAGATACCAGCCCGGCCGGTCGAGACGTTCGCCGCCGCAGAGGACTGTGGCACCCTCGGAGGCCGCGCGCTCGACCGCCTCGAGAATGCGGTCGAGGCTCGCCTCGCTGATCACGGGCTCGGCGCGAAGAGCGCTCGCCTCGCCGACGAGACGCTCGCGGAACGCGTCGTAGACGGCGTCGAAGACGACGAGCCTGCTCGCGGACGCGCAGCGTTGGCCCGCGTTCGAGAACGCCGAGGCAAGCGCCCAGCGCACCGCATTCTCGAGGTCGGCGTCGTCGCAGACGACGAGCGCGTTTTTCCCGCCGAGCTCGAGGCAGACCTTGGCGAGGCGGCGCGCGGCAGCCTCGTTGATCCGGCGGCCTGTCTCCGCCGAGCCGGTGAAGCTCACGAGGTCGACGTCAGGGTGCTCGACGAGCGCGGCGCCGGCTTCGGCACCGATCCCCTGCACCACGTTGAGCACGCCCGGCGGCAGGCCGGCCTCCAGGGCGAGCTCCCCGAAGAGCCGGGCCGACGCTGGTGTGTGCTCGGAAGGCTTGACGACGGCTGCGTTCCCGCAGAAGACCGCCGGCAATGCCTTCCAGGCGATGTTCGGCAGCGGCGTGTTGAAGCTCATGACGAGGCCCGCAACGCCGAGCGGCTGCCGCACGGTGAGGACGGTGCGGTGCGGCATGCTCGCGGTTGTCGTCCGACCGTAGGAGCGCCGGCCCTCCCCCGCGACGAAGAGGCCCATCTCCACCGCCGCGTCCGTCTCGGCCAGCGCGAGCTCGAGCCGCTTGCCGGTCTCGGCAACCACGATCTCGGACGCGTCGTCGCGCCGGTCGCGAAGCCTCAGCGCGAGCTCGCGAACGATCTCCCCTCGCTCGACCGCCGTGCGCTCAGCCCAGGACCGCTGCGCTTCTCGCGCAGCCGAGACGGCCGCGGCGACGTCGTCGGCGCCTGAGCGCGCGAGTCGGCAGAGAAGCGTCCCGTCCGCGGGACGAAGCTTGTCGAGCCACTCTCCAGACGCGGCTGGAACGGCCTCGCCGCCGATCAGATTCGAGACAGTGTCAGTCGTCGGCGCCACGGCTAGCCGCTGGCTGCGACGGTGAGAAACGCCGCGTGGCGCGGCTCCCACACCCCGGCACGGGCGGGCAGCGGGTAGTAGCCCGCTCCGAAGACCTTCCGGATCGTGAAGCCGTGCGCTTCGAAGAGCTCCCGGAGCCCGCGATAGGCGAAGACGCGGAGATGCTCCCACGACCGGAGCTCGGGCTCCTCGCCGCGATGGAGGGCGACTGGATTGCCGATCCCGCACCGGGTCGTCGAGACGTTGGTCAGCGAGAACGGCTGCCAGCCGAGCAGCAGAGCGCCCAGGTTGTGCCAGCTCGCGAGATTCTCCGTGGACGTGACTGCGAGGCCTCCGGAGCGGAGCACCCGCCGGATCTCGCGCACGAAGGTGTCCGTGTCGGACAGGTGCTCGATCACCTGATTCGACACCACGACGTCGAACGACGCGTCGGCGAAGGGAAGCTCGGCGTTGAGGTCGGACTCCACCACCTCGATGCCGCGCGAGCGGGCCGCCTCCGCGTGCTCCGTCGTGACTTCGACGCCGTGAATCGAGGCGGTGCGGGCGGCCCGCGCGAAGGTCATCGTCCGCTCTCCGTCCGCGCACCCGAGATCCAGGAGCGATCCGTGGGCGGGAGCGGCACTCAGCGCCCGCTCGACGTTGGCGAGGTTCAGGGCCATCGCGTTGTCGAAGCGCTCGGTGGCCCAGCGCACGAACACACCCGTTCCGGTCACCAGGCGGACCAGCCGCCGTCGACGACGAGATTGGCTCCGGTGACGTACGAGGAGGCGTCCGAGCCGAGGAACACGACGGCGCCGAGCGCCTCTTCGGCCCGGAGCATGCGCCCCATCGGCACGCGCGCGTTGTACGCCTCGAGGAACTCCGCGGGCTGGTTGTTCCACACCCCGGCGAGCGTAAGCGTGTTCACTCGCACGCCGGCCCTCGCCCAGTACGTCGCGAGATAGCGCGTGAGGTTGAGGATCGCGGACTTCGAGACCGAGTAGGCGACCGGCTTCACGAACGTCTCCCCGCCCTCCCGGCGAAACTCGTAGAGGTCCTGCACCGGGGAGAGGAGCCCGTAGATCGACGAGACGTTGACGATCGAGCCTCGGCCCTCCCGCGCCATCGCCCCGCCGACGACCTGGCAGGCGAGAAACGTGCCCTTCACGTTGACATCCATGACCGCGTCGAACGACTCCTCCGGGTACGTCTCGAACGGGCCGACCTCGTCCGCGGGCGCATCCGGCGGCGAGTCGAGGCCCGCGTTGTTGACGAGCAGGTGGGGGACTCCCCATTCGGCCTCGACCGCGCCCGCCGCCTGCTCGAGCGCCGCCCGGTCGGTGACGTCGACGTCGTAGGCCGTCACGCCGTCCGGGGTGTCGCCAGCCTCGACGTCGAAGATCGCGACGCGCATCCCCCGCCCCGCGAGGCCCGCGGCGTACACCGACCCGAGCTGCCCCATTCCCCCCGTGACGACGGCGACGCGGTCGGAGAGGTCGAACAGGGCGTCGGTCACGCGGCGGCCTCCTGCGCGCGCCAGAGGGCGTCGCAGAGCTCTCGCACGCACCCGCGCCCGCCCTTGCGAGTCAGCACGAGGCGCGCGAGCGGCACCACTTCGGGCCACGCGTCCGCCGGAACGACAGGGAGCCCGACGGCCGCGAGACAGGTCGCGTCGTTGACGTCGTTTCCCAGATACGCGGTCTCGTCGAGCGAGACGCCGCGGCGGCCCGCCTCGTTCTCGAGCACGGGGAGCTTGTCCTCCACGCCCTGAACGCACTCGGCCTGGATCTTCCGCGCTCGCGCCCCGACTGCTGCGTTCGTCTCGGTCGAGAGGATCAGGTATTCGACGCCGATCTCGTCGAGACGTCGCAGGCCGAGCGCGTCACCCCTCCAGCAGGCGACGCTCTCCTCGCCCTTGTCGTTCGTCCAGACGCGGTTGTCCGTGAAGACGCCGTCGAAGTCGAACACAGCGAAGAAGACGCTCGCGAGCTCGCTCACCGCTCGCGTGACGCACGGGCGCCGACGGGCTCCTCGACCGGCTCGACGTCCTCGAAGGTGACGTCTTGATCGGTCGCGAGCGCACACAGGAGACGGCGGCCGAGGAGGCGGTCGAGCTCATATGGCGGAAGCCCACCGTCGGCGGGCGACTTGGCCTCGAGATCGCCGGCCGCGAGCATGTGGCCCGCAGGCAGGTCGCGGGCGGCAACGAGCTTCTTGCCCATCTTCTCGAGTGGCCGCTCCTCGCTCGGGAGCCTCCGCTTCTCGCCGTCTCCGACGGCGACCGGGATGCGCTCCAGATCCCGAACTAACCGGCGCATGCCCTCAGGCATGAGCGAGAAAGCGTGGTCGGAGCCCCTCCACGCGTGGTCGAGCGTGAAGTGCTTCTCGATCACGCGCGCGCCGAGCATGTAGCCGACGAGCGCCATCGCGATGCCGCTCTGGTGGTCGGAGAGCCCGATGACCAGCTCCGGGAAGCGCTCGCGATACGTCTCGATCACGCCTAGGTGCAGCTCCTCGACGGCGCAGGGGTACGACGCCGTGCACTGCATCAGGCAGAGATGCGGATTGAGCGGGAGGATCGCGTCCACCGCGCGCTCGACGTCCTCGAGCGTCCCTCCACCTGTCGAGAGGAAGATCGGCCTGCCAAGGGCGGCGACGTGGCGCAGCAGAGGCGTGTTGACGAGGTCGGCCGAGGCGATCTTGAACGCCGGCACGCCGAGCTCGGCGAGGAAGTCCGCGCTCGGCTCGTCGAAGACGGTCCCGAAGAGCGTGACTCCCTCCTCGCGGCTGAACTCGCGCAGCTCGAGCCATTCGCCAGCGGAGAGCTCGAGGGCCTCACGATGCTCTCCGTAGGTCGCCCCGAAGCTGTGCTCGTTGTCGTAGGGGGAGCCGTATAGCTCGCGGGTGTAGAGCCTGCGGTTGTCGCGCTTCTGGAGCTTGACCGCGTCGACTCCGCACTCTTTCGCAGCATGGATTAGCGCCTTCGCCTTTTCGACCTCACCCTGGTGGTTGTGGCCGATCTCGGCGACGACGTAGGCGGGCCCGTCGTCCGAGATGCGTCGGCCGTCGACGATGAGCTCCGGCACGGGGACGATGGTACTCGCCAGGGGCGCTGTTCCTGGCGGAACGCCGCCCGGACCCGGCTCGGTAGGCCGAGATCGTCTGCTCGGTTGCCCCTTTCCAAGGCAGCGCTCTCGCGCGTTCGGGCGCTGCGTCGTTCAGCCGATCGACAGGGACCGCAACATCGGAGATTGATCCCCTGTTGCGCGATCAGCAGAGCCGGGTGAGGTGGCCGGTCTCCACGTCGTAGAGGAATCCGCCCACACGGAGGCGCGTGAGGTACGGCCATGATCGCACCCGCTGGACATCCGCGCGGACAGTCTCCTCCTGGTCGCTCGAGACGAGGAAGGCGAGGCTGCGCGTGTCGGGGCCGCCGGCATCCGCGACCGCCGCGTGGACGTCCTCTTCCTCGCCGGCAGCCATCCGGCACCTCGTGTGGGCAACGATCATCGCGCGGTCGACGCCGAGCAGGTACGACGCGAGCACGAGCGTGCGGAGCACGTCATCGGTCACGCGGGCGCCTGCGTTGCGCAGGACCTTCGCGTCGCCAGGCTCGAGACCGAGCATCGCGAGCGGCTCGATCCGCGAGTCCATGCAGGTGAGAACCGCGAGACCGCGAGCCGCGCGGGGCTCGAGGCCGGCAAGTCGGAATTCGTGCGCGTACGCCTCGTTGGCGGCGAGCACGTCGCCGAACGTGTTGTCGCCGGGCACGGATCGCATCGTAAGCAAGCGCAACGGGGATCGGGTCCCGTTTGTTGCACCTGCGCCGCGCGTGGAGAGTGCTCTCGGAGTCGGCCTACGCCCGCAGCGCGTCACGGTACGCCGCGATCATCGCCTGCGTCGTCGCGTTCCAAGAGAAATCGGCGCGAGCGCGTTTCCGGGCGGTCGCACCTAGCCGATCGCGCAGAGCGCGATCGGCAAGCAGGCGCTCGATCGCGGCACGAAGTGCCGCGGGATCGCGAGGAGGGACCACGAATCCGGTGACCCCGTCTTCGACGGCGTCCGCGAGGCCGCCGACGGCAGTCGCGACGACCGGGCGGCCGTGCGCCATCGCCTCGCGTGCGGCGACGCCGTAGCCCTCGCGCCGCGACGGGCAGGCCACCACTGCGGCGCGCTGGTAGTACGCACCGAGCTCTGCCGGCGGGACGAACCCGACTGCGTCGGGGATTCGTTCCCGCAACGGGCCGTCGCCGACGATCACGCGCGACATCCCCTCGGTCGCCTCGAGTAGCTCGAGAACGCCCTTCTCCTCCGAGAGCCGTCCCACGAAGAGGATGTGCGGTGGGTCCTCGGGCTCCTCGACGCGATCCGGCACGGCAACGCCGCTCGCGACGACGCGCACATCCCTGGCCCCGAGCGCGAGGGCGGCGTGGGCGAGCGCCTGCGACGGGCAGAGAACGAGGCGCGCCCGTCTAAGAAACCGGCGCGCAAGCCAGGGGAAGCGCCGCGCGAGCTCGGCGTCGGTTCCCCAGAGCTGGACGACGAACGGCTTGCGGGTGGCCAGTGCAGGAAGCGCTGACGGAAGCCAGTGGGCATGCACGAGGTCAACTGCCCGGCCGGCTCTTCGAGCCGACCGGGCATAGGAGAGCAGGAAGACAGGCAGCAGAAGGGCGAGCCATGGGCGCCGGCGCAGGTTTCCCGGGATCCCGTGGCCATACGCAAGCCCGAAGTGACGGAACGAGGCCGGCGAGACCACGGTGGCTTCGACCCCGGCAGCGCGCAGATGCTCGACCGCGTCCTTGACGAACACCCCGGCGACGTCCTCCTTCGAGCGCGGGTACGACGTCGTCAGAACGAGGACTTTCATCCGCCGTCGAGCACCCGCCGCGAGAAGACGACGGGCACGGCGACCGCGAGCACCGCGAACACGTAGAAGTAGTAGAAGGTCATCGTGAGGTAGAAGACGTTCGCGACGAGCGTCGCGACGAGCGCTGCGGTCATCCCCCAGGCGAGCGGGCGCACGCGGGCGGCTAGCGGATCGCGTGCGGCCGTGAGCGCCCGGCCGAGCCGGCGGGCGGCTCCGAGCCGACGGAAGATCCAGAGGACGAACACGGCGAAGAGCGCGGCGCCCAGAAGACCTGTCTCGACGATGGTCGCGACGTAGAACGAGTGCGGGCCGAAGTCGGGGCGTCCCGTGACGAACTCGTAGTAGACGGCGAAGTTGTTTAGCCCAAGGCCGAAGAACGGGTTCGTCGAGAGCACGTCGGGAATGAACTCGTACACGAGGAAGTGCGGCGACGCGGCGGCCCTCGAGGTCTGGGTGCGCGCGTTGATCACCCGCTCGAAGAAGTCCCAGCGGAGGGCGACGACCGCCGCAATTGCGAGGAGCACTGCGCCGAAGGGGATGAGAAACGCGGGGCGGCGGAGGTGCCTGCGGTACGGGATGCCGAGGATGAGCGCACCGCAGGCGAGTCCGAGCAAACCGCTGCGCGAGAGGGTCGCGAGCTCGACGAGCAGGCAGAAAGCGAGGAAGGCGCCCAGCGGATTGCGCAGCCGGTTCTCCGCCTCCATCCGCAGGTAGAGCGGGGTGAGCACGAGGAGCGGGATCACGAGCTCGATGCCGAGATGGTTGGGGTCGCCAGTCAGCCCATTCGGCCTGAACACGCTCCGCCCGTCGACGGCCCCGAAGATGTTGATCGCCGTATCGCGGCCCGTGAGCGGCTCGATGAGCACGGCGTCGAGATTCGTTCCGGCGAGCTCCGCAGCGAGCAGCTGGACGATCCCGTACACCGCGTTCAGTGCGATCCCGCCACAGAACGCGGCGAGCGCGTACCAGTAGAACCGCCGCGTACGGCGCGCGAGGAGCGTGACGCCGGCGACGAGGAAGCCGAAGTGGAGCAGGAACTTGATCATCCCCTTCGTCCACTGCGTGAGGGCCTGCTCGGTGTCGAGGTTGAAGAAGCCGCCGAGGTAGAGGAGGAGGAACGCGGCGAAGAAGCCGAGCGCGACGATCGAGGTGCGCGCGAGCCGCGCGTCGGCGCGCTCGAAGCGATCCCAAACGAAGACAACGAGGAACGCCGCAGTCAGGACGTCGGCGAGCGAGAGATCGGCTGCCAGCTCCCAGTGGACCTTCGCGAAGGTGACGAAGAGGATCGTCGCGAGGAAGAGGCCGTCGATCGCCGGCTGGACGAGCACGCGCTCGCGCGTGGCCGTGCGGAGAGAAAGCGCGTGGCTCGTCACGGGTACCCCTCCTGGTGATGTTGCCCTGTTCCTGCCGAGCGAAAAGCAAGCCAGGCAAGGACGCAGGGAGCGTCCATATCCGTAGATATGGGCGCGACTGAGGACGCAGCCTGGCGCCGCTTTGCAGCCGGCAGGGACAGGGCGGACATTGCCTGGAGGGGCACTACTGCGCGAGCGTAGCGATCTCCCGGAGCAGGTCTGCCGTCTCCTCGACTCGCGCCTGGCGGGAGAGGTGGCGGCGGACGCTTTCCGAGAGCTCGACGGAGGGAAGGCCGCCGTCGCGGAACCGCGCGTGGAGGGTCTCGAGCGCTTCTCGGATCCCCGCAACGTCGTCCGGGGCGACCACGACGCCTGCTCCCGTGTCGCGGATGAGCCGCGCCGCCGCCCCGTCAGGCGGAACGACTGCGAGAATCGGGCGCCCGCCGGCGAGATACTCGAACACCTTGCCGCTCAACACTCCCTTGCCGCGGCCGCCGGCTTCGGGGATGAGCAGAAGGAGCGCCTCCGAGTCGCGCTGCAGGCGGAGCGACTCGCCATGGGGCGCGTACCCGACGAGCTGTAGCCGGTCGCCGAGGCCGAGCGACTGCGCCCATTCGAGGTCGGACGCCCGGAAGTCGCCCACGAAGCGGGCGACCACATCGAGCCCCGAGTCGTGGAGCGCCTGCAGGAACGGCCGCGGATCACGCTTTCCGAAGAAGCTCCCGGTGTGGGTGATCCGGAATCGCGCCGCGGGCCGGTACTCGAGCCCGGCGAAGTCGTCGAAGTCGCATCCGTTCGCAATCGTGCGGACGACGCCTCGGGGCGCGAGCGCGCGCACCTCGTCCGCAATCGCGTCGGAGACGCAGGACACCGCGTCCGCATAGCGGGCGACAAGCCGGCCAACCTGGGCGTTCGCCGCCTGCTTCGCGCGGGTGGGGGCGGTATCGGCTCTCCGGTGCGGGTTCGCGACCAGGGCATCGCGCAGGTCGGCGAGCCAGCGCGCTCCTGTCGCGCGCTTGACTGCGGCTCCGACGAAGTGGACTGATCCCGGCGGCGAGGTCGTCATCACGGCGTCGATCCCCTCACGTCGCGCGATTCTGATCGCGGCCGGAATCGCCGTGAGGTTCCACGTCACGCTCGCGTCGGGCACGAGCACGCGGCGAGTGACTACCCGGGCATGGGCGCGCGCGCGCTCGAGCCCGGACGTTCCGTGCAGCTCCTCGGCGGGCCGTCTCGCTTTCGGCCCGAGGTAGGCGGCGCGATGAACCCACGCCTGCGTGGGGATGCGCAGATCCGGGTCGCGGTGGATCCACTTCGGGTCGTCCGGCGCGAGCACGTGCGTCTCGATGCCGAGCGCCGGGAGGTACTGGGCGAGCTTGAGCGGGCGCTGCACGCCACCCCCGCCTGCGGGCGGGAAGTAGAGCGTCACGAGGAGAACCTTCACGGCCGCGATGGTAGAGCGCGGATCAGCGAAGAGTCGCGAACGCCTCGCGGGCGGCCGCGATCGTCGTGTCGATCTCCGCGTCGGTGTGGGCGGTCGAGAGGAACCACGCCTCGAACTGCGAGGGCGGAAGGTAGATCCCGCGGTCGAGCATCGCCCGATGGAAGCGCGCGAAGCGCTCGGTGTCGGCACGCTTCGCGTCTTCCCAGCTCCGGATCGTCGAGTCGCTGAAGAAGAACCCGAGCATCGTCCCGGCCCGCGTCGGCTGGCCGGACACTCCCGCGTCGGCGGCGACGGCGCCGATCCCGGCGACGAGCCGCTCGCAGGCGCGCTCGACTCCGGCCCACACGCCGGGCTCCCGAAGCTCACGCAGCGTCTCGATCCCTGCCGTCATCGCGAGCGGGTTCCCGGAGAGCGTCCCCGCTTGGTACACGGGCCCGGCCGGGGCGACGAGCTCCATGATCTCGCGCCGGCCGCCGTAGGCGCCCACGGGAAGCCCGCCGCCGATCACCTTCCCCAGCGT
>JACCWU010000201.1 GCA_013697465.1 Actinomycetota bacterium
GTGTATTGGGAAAGCGCGAGAAACGGCAGCACGGCGCAGCCGACGATCAGCACTCCGCCCATCGTCGGCGTGCCCTGCTTGACGAGATGGTGCGCCGGTCCCTCCGCCCGGATCTGCTGGCCGAGATCCTGAGCGCGGAGCCGCTCGATGAACTTGGGCCCGATCACGACGGCCGAGACCATCGCGAGAAGACCCGCGATCAGGACAGGGACCATGCCTCGGCGAAGTTCGCGATCTCCTGCGCGATGCCTTCGAGACCGACGGCGCGTGAGGCCTTCACGAGGACAGCGTCTCCGGGCTGGAGAAAGGCGCGAGCGGCGGACACCGCTCGCTCGTCGTCGGCGGCCCACAGCACGGGGCCGTAGAGCCGCGCACGCTCTCCCACCCCGATCACCTCGACTTCGAGCTCGACCGCGAGCTCGCCGATGCCGCGGTGAAAGTCCTCGGAGGCGTCGCCGAGCTCTGCCATCTCGCCCAGGATCGCAACCCGTCGACAGCCTCCCGCCCGCTCCACCAGATGGAGCAGCGCGGCGCGCATCGAGTCGGGGTTCGCGTTGTAGGCGTCGTTGATGACGAGCCCGCCACCGGGGAGCGGGAGCTCCTCGCCCCGCCAGGGCGAGAGCCGGATGTCCCGGGCTCCTTCGTCGGCCCTGTCGAGCGGCAGGCCGAGCGCGTCGTACGCGTGCAGAGCCGCCAGCGTGTTGACGGCCTGGTGCGCCTGGGTGAACGGCAGATCGAGCTCGACCACCGTCCCGCCGACGCCGAAGCGCCCATGCCCGTCCTCGAACTCGAGGTCCTCCGCTGCAAAGCGGCGCACCTCGATGTCCTCGCGCTCGAGGTACGGCTCGAGCTCCGAAGCGGCCGCCGGCACGACGGCTACTCCTCCGGACGGTAGCGCGGCGATCGCCTCGGCATTCGCCTTGGCGACCCGCTCGACGGCGCCGAGCAGCTCGAGGTGCTCGGGCCCGATGTGAGTGACGATCGCGACGCCAGGACGCGCGACGGCGCAGAGCGCGGCGATCTGACCGAGCCCACGCATCCCCATCTCGGTGACGAGCACCTCCGTGTCGGGTTCGAGCCGAAAGACGGTCAGCGGTACGCCGATCTCGTTGTTGAGGCTCCGCTCGGCCCAGACGGTGCGCGCGTGTGGCGCGCAAAGAGCCCCGAGGATGTCCTTCGTCGAGGTCTTTCCCGTGGAGCCCACGACGGCGACGACCCGAGCCGTGCTCTTCGAGCGGACGAGCGACGCGAGCGCGGCAAGCGCCGCTTCCTGGTCGTCCGGCACGAGAGTCGCCGCTCCGCGTCCCCTGGCGTCGTCCACGAACTCCCTGCCGGTGTTGATCGCGACGAAGAGGTCACCGGCCCCAACCTCACGTGAGTCGGCCTCGATCCCCGTGATCACCGCGCCCGACCGGCCCACCTCGAGCCGGCCGAGACCGAGGTCGACGATCTCCTCGAGGCGCAGAGGAATCATCGGGCAGCTCCTTGTGCGCCGTGAGGGTGGGCGGCGAGCGCGTCACGGGCCACCTCCCGGTCGTCGAACGGGTGCACGACGCCGTCGATCTCCTGCCCGAGCTCGTGTCCCTTGCCCGCGATGACGACGACGTCCCCCGCCTCGGCGAGCGCGATCGCACGGCCGATGGCGGAACGACGGTCGGGGTCGATCTCGACATCGACACCGGCGCCTTGGAGAACGTCTTCGATGATCGCAACAGGCTTCTCGGAGCGCGGATTGTCGGACGTCACGATCGCGACGTCCGACAGCTCGACGGCGACCTTCCCCATGAGCGGACGCTTCCCTCGGTCCCGATCGCCACCGGCGCCGAAGACGACGATGACTCGGCCCTCGCCGAGCTCACGAGCGGCTCGGAGGACGGTCTCGAGCGAGTCAGGCGTATGGGCGTAGTCGACCAGCACAGCAAACGGCTGCCCTTCGTCGATCGCCTCGAGACGTCCGGGGACGTCCTGCACCGCCGCGATTCCGGCGGCGATCGCCTGCTCGTCCAGATCGAGGAGGAGTCCCGCCGCGACGGCTCCGAGCACGTTCGCGACGTTGAAGCCGCCACGGAGCGTGGTCTCGATCCCGATTCCAGCTGCCTGGAATCGGCTCCCGTGAGCCGTGAGCTCGAGTGCCTCGGGCCGTATCTCCGCGTCTTCGGCGAGGCCGAACGTGACCAGCGGCGCTCGATGCACGTCGGCGAGCTCCACCGCGAGCCGCCGGCCCCATTCGTCGTCGATGCTCACGGCCGCAGGCGGTGGCTGCGCACCTGCGAAGAGCCTGCGCTTCGCCGCGAAGTACTCCTCCATCGTCCCGTGCAGGTCGAGGTGATCCTGGCTCAGGTTCGTGAAGACGAGCGCGTCGAACCGCACCCGGTCGAGGCGTCTCAACGCCGCTCCGTGGGAGGATGCTTCGAGCGCGACGCTGCGGTTGCCGGCGTCCAGCATCTCCCGCAGGAGCCGTTGCAGGTCTATGGCCTCCGGTGTCGTGAACGGCGCGGGCCGGCGCTCGCCGCCGACCACCCATTCGACCGTTCCGACGAGCCCTGGCCGGCGGCCGGCGGCCTCGAGTATCGACCGCAGGAGAAAGGCGGTCGTCGTCTTCCCGTTCGTCCCCGTCACTCCGGCGACCTCGAGCTCCTTCGTCGGCTCGCCGAAGAACGTGTCCCCCGCGATGGCCATTGCCGTTCGGACGTCGTCGACGACGAGCTGCGGCACCGAAACTTCGAGCTCGCGCTCGACCACGAGCGCTTCCGCGCCGCGTTCGATCGCCTCCCACGCGAGATCGTGGCCGTCTGTCCGCTGGCCACGGACGCAGAAGAAGAGCGCGCCCCTCGCGACCTTCCGCGTGTCGTATGCGAGGTCGCGGATCTCGACCGGCCGCGCTCCGGTCACCTCGCTCGGGGCGAGCGCCCGGACAAGGGCCTCGAGCATCACTGCGTTCGAAAGGCTAGTCGATGCTCACGTCGGCCCGGCTCCGAGCTAGCGACGAGACTTCGGCGCCCACGCATCCGGAGGAACCGCGAGGTGCTGCAGGTTGAAGCGGGCGATCTCCTTGAAAGCGGGTGCCGCGACCGTACCGCCCCAGATCGAGGCGCGCGGCTCGTCGACCATCACCATGATCACGAGCCGCGGCTTCGTCGCGGGCACGAGCCCGACGAACGACGCGACATAGCGAGAGGTCGAGTAACGCCCGTTCGGCTCGATCTTTGCGGCCGTCCCCGTCTTTCCCGCAACCGTGTACCCCGGAATCGCCGCCTCCGTTCCGGTTCCCTCGAGCACCACACCGCGAAGCATGGAGAGCATCTGCTCCGAGACCTCTCGCGAGAAGATGCGCCGCCCCGCGCGGTGCTCGACCGAGACGCCGTCGATGCGGTCGACCAGGTGGGGCTGCACGAGCCTGCCACCGTTCGCAACGGCCGCATACGCACGGGCCATCTGAATAGGGGTGACGGCGATCCCGTGACCGATCGGCACGGTGCCAATCGTCGAGCCGGACCACTGCTCAAGTGGAAGCGCGAAGCCCGACGACTCTCCAGGGAAGTCGATCCCGGTGGAGGCTCCGAAGCCGAAGCGCTCGATCCACGAGGCGAGCCGACCCTCACCCAGCCGCTGCGCGATGGTGATCGTCCCGATGTTCGACGAGAGCTCGACGATCTGGCGCACGCTCAGCCGCTCGGTCCCCCGCGTGTGCGACTCGCGGATCATCCGGTCCGCGACGTGTAGCGTCGGCGCGAGCCGGAACGACGTTCGGGGCGTCACGACTTGCTCCTGGAGGGCGGCGATGAACGTCACGAGCTTGAACGTCGAGCCCGGCTCGTAGGTGTCCGTGACGGCCCGATTTCGGCGCCAGTCTGCCCGCGTCGTCGGGAAGCGGTTCGCGTTGTATCCGGGTGCCACCGCCATCGCGTAGACCTCACCTGTGTACGGGTCCAGCACGATCGCGGTGGCGGCTTTCGCTCCGTAGCGGCGGACCGTCTCGGACAGGACGGCCTCGGCATTCGCTTGGATCTGCTGATCGATCGTGAGTCGGACGTTCTTGCCCGGCGTCTCCGACCGCGTGCTGACGACGTCGAGCGCTCGGCCCAACGGGTCCTTGACGATCGTCTGGCTGCCCGGCCGGCCGCCGAGATCCCGCTCGAGCAGCCGCTCGAGCCCCTCGAGCCCCTTGTTGTCGAGACCCGCAAAGCCGAGCACCTGTGAGGCAACTCGTCGCTGGGGATAGGTCCGGAGCTCCTCCGGATAGAAGCCCAGCCCGGGCAAGCCGAGCTTTTCGAGCTTTTCCGCGGCCAGCGGATCGACCTTGCGCGCGAGATACACGAACCCCTTCGACCGGTCCGTGAGCAGTGCGAAAACCGCCGCCGGGTCGAGCCGCAGAGCCTTGGCGACCGCCAGCGTCGCGGCGCGAGGGCGATCGACCTGCCGCGGGTTGGCATAGACCGTGATCGCCCGCTCGCCGATCGCGAGGGGCTTCCCGTTGCGATCGAAGATCGTGCCGCGCGCGGAGGGTACGACGACCGTCTCGCGATGCTGCGCAACCGCCATCGCAGCGTATTCGGCGCCGTTCACCGCCTGGAGCCAGAACGCACGCACGAGCGCCGCGCCGAGCACTGCCGCGAACACCACCGCGAGGACGAAGATCCGCCGATTAGCCGCAGCCGGCCTCACGCCGATTTCACCGTGGCGCGAGCTCGACGACGACGGTGGTCTCCGGGTCGGCGAGGACGAGGCCGAGCTCCTCGCGGGCGACGCGCTCGACCTGCACCGTGGCACCGGCGCTCGAGAGCTCCGCGCGAATCTGTGCCAGATCCGCCTCGAGCTGCGAGCGCTCGCGACTGGCGCGATCGAGATCGAGATTGAGCCGAAGGACGGCGACGTTCACCGCAACGACCCCTGCAAGAAGGCTCGCGAAGAGGACGATCCACACTACGCCGCCGGCCAGCAGGCGGGGCCGCTCGACCGACCGCGTGCGGCGACGTGTCCGGGGACGTCCGAGGAGCCGAGCCCCCTGAGCGATCGAGGACATCAGACCTTGACCGCCACGCGCAATCGCGCAGAGGCCGCTCGCGGATTGCTCTCCACCTCGTGCGCCGAAGGGCGCACGGGCCTCGACGTGACGATTCGAAGCTCGGGCTCACGCCCACAGACGCACACGGGGAAGTCGGGCGGGCAGGTGCAGCCCCGAGCGCGGTCACGTAGGAACCGTTTCGCGATCCGGTCCTCCAGCGAGTGGAAGCTGATCACCGCCAGCCGCCCCCCGGGCCGGAGCATCTCGAACGCGGCCGGAAGCCCGTGCTCGAGCGACTCGAGCTCGTGGTTGACCTCGATCCTGAGCGCCTGGAAGACCCGCTTCGCCGGATGCCCTTCGCCGAATCGCGCCGGCGCGGGTATCGACGCGCGCACGACGTCCACGAGCTGACCCGTGCGCTCGATCGGGCTCTCCTCGCGGCGGCGGACAATTCCGCGGGCGATCTGGCGCGCGTAACGCTCCTCGCCGAACTTTCTGAAGATGGACGCCAGCTCGCGCTCGTCCCAGCTCGAGACCACCTCGGCCGCCGTGAGCTCCTCCGAGGGGTCCATGCGCATATCGAGCGGCGCGTCGGTCGCGTAGGAGAACCCACGCTCGGGGCGGTCGACCTGCATCGAGGAAAGCCCCAGGTCGAGCAGCACGACGTCGGCTTTCACGTCGTTGGACGCGAGCTGCCCGAGGACGACGGCGTAGTCTCCGCGCAGGAAGCGCATCTGCACTCCTTGCGCGGAAGCCTTCACCTGGTCGAAGTACGAGCGGACGGTCGGATCGCGGTCGATCGCAACGAGCTTTCCGCGGCCCTCGAGGTCGGCAGCCAACAGCCGTGAATGGCCGCCCGCGCCGAATGTGGCGTCGACGACCGTCTCTCCCGACCGGACCGCGAGGAGCCGCTGTACCTCGTCGGCGAGGACCGGGACGTGATCAGCCGCGTTGGTTCGCAAGACGTTCGGCAACATCGCCTGCGCTCCCTTCGATCGCGCTCAGGTGAACCGCCCAGGCAGCGCGGTCCCAGATCTCGACGTGGTCGTGGACCCCGATCACGACGACGTCCTTGACGACCCCCGCATGCTCGGTGAGGTGCGGAGGGATGATGACCCGACCCTGCCGGTCGAGCTCGGCGACCGCCGCGCCGGCGAAGACGTATCGCTTCATCTCACGTGCCTCGCGGTTGAGCGAGTCGAGCTCGGCAATCCGAGCCGTGTTCTCGAGCCAACTCGCGCTCGCGTAGACGTCGATACACCGCTCGATGCCCCGAGCGAGGACGATGCCGTCGGCCAGCGAATTCCGGAAGCGAGCCGGCAACGTGAGCCGGTTCTTCTCGTCGACCGAATGCTCGTACTCGCCGTAGAACATGGACACCGCCGGTAGGTAGTGGGCGAGGGGCCTCCCACGGATCCCCACTTTACTCCACTTTCCTCCACTGTCAACCCCCTGTGTGACAGCTGCCCGGCTCGTCCAGCTCCCGCGGCCAGGATGTCCGGCCATGGAGCTCCGCCTCGTCTTGACGGTGGACGACTTCGATCAGGCCGTCGCCTTCTACCGCGACACGCTGGGCCTGCCCGAACACCGACGCGCGAAAGGCGGGCAACGACGCTGCGATCACTCGAGCGAGACGGGCTCTGCGTGGACGCCCGGACCGGCGAGCGCCCCCGCTCCGCAGCGAGAGGCGAACGCGAGCACATCGGGAGGGTCGAGGCGGGCGCCGAGCGCAAATGCGAGGCCGGCGGCGAAGCAGTCTCCCGCACCGTAGGTGTCCTCGAATCGCTCGGGAATAGGGCCCCCAGCGAAGGGACCGCCCGGCTGAGCCCACCCGCCCAGCGCTCCTGAGGTAGTCACGACGAGCTTCGGCTCGGGGTCGAGATCACCGAGCCTGTAGCGCTCGGCCTCGTCCTTTCCGCTCCCGACGAGGGCGTTGAGCTCGACCCCGCCGCGGCGAAGCGTTGCGAGCACCCGCGCGGTCGCGACGAGAACCCGCGCGCGGCGCGCGAGCCGCAGCGCGTCGACATCGCCCGCACAGAAGTACGCGACGTCGCACTGCGAGAGCTCGTGCCATGGGAGCGACTCGTCGTGCCCGCGCGGACCGAGACGCGGGCCGATCGTGGTGATCGTCCGCTCGCCGGTGCCGTCGAGATAGACGAAGCCGCGCCGCTGGGGCTCGAGGGCAGACGAGGCGTGCACGGCGATGCCGCGAGCCTCCAGCTCCTCCTTCGCCCGGCTGCCGAGCGGATCCGCTCCGAGCGCCGTGAAGAGGTGGACCGAGTCAGCCAGCTTCGAGAGCTGCACGGCCGCGACGCTGCCCCCGCCCGCAGCTTCCTCCCACGTCTCGTCCGCGTGGACGATCTCTCCCGCGCTCGGCACCCGCTCCACCGGAACGAACTCGATCCACTCGACGTGTCCGACGACCGCTGCGATCACAAGCCGCATGCTCACAAATCGTCGACCTTCGGCGTTGAAAGCCATGATGCACGCGGTGCCGATTCCACCCTTCGAGCGGTTTTACGAGGAGCACAGGAGCGACGTGATGCAGCTCCTGCGTCGCCGGCTCGGCCGCGAGCGTGCCGACGATGCGTTCCAGGAGACGTTCCTGCGAGCGCTTCAGGCGTACCGCCGGCTCGAGCATGGCGAGCATCTCCGGGCGTGGGCGCTCACGATCGCCCAGCACGTCGCGATCGACGCGCTACGCCGCTCGCGCGTTCACGCCGAATCCGCCGACCCGGGCGCCGAAGACGGCCGCGCCGCCTATCTCGAGCTCGCGCCGCTGACCGACGGCCTACCGCCGAAGGAACGGGCGGCCGTCGTGTTGCGCTACGGCTATGACCTCTCGTACGAGCAGATCGCGGCCGCGCTCGGGTCGAGTGCCGAAGCCGCGCGCCAGGCCACTTCTACCGGCGTACGGAAACTACGAAAGAGGAGGATCGTGCAATGACCATCTCCCCCCAGGTCGATCGGCGTTTCCGCGACGCGGCGCTCTCACTGGGGCTCGTCGATGTCGGGTTCGACGTGATCGACTCCCCGATCGGTCCGCTGCTCGTCGCCGTCTCCACCGAGGGACTCGCCGCCATCTCGTACAGCGTGAGGGCGGAAGCGGAGCTCGAGCGGATCGCTGGGATTGCCGGGCCGTGCGTTCTCCGCTCGCCTCGGAGCGTCGACGAGGTACGGCGCGAGCTCGACGAGTACTTCGCGGGTCGCCGGCGCGTGTTCGACCTGACCCTCGATCTCCGCGGCATGGCGTCGTTCACCTTTACGGTGCTTCAGGAGCTGGCCCGTGTGCCCTACGGTGAGACGACGACGTACGGTGCCCTCGCCTCCCGCGTCGGACACCCGCGCGCCGCGCGGGCGGTCGGGACGGTCATGAACAAGAACAGGATCCCGATCGTGCTCCCGTGTCACCGGGTCGTCGGCGCAAACGGCAACCTCGTCGGCTACGCGGGCGGGCTCGAGCGGAAGACCGCGCTGCTCGAGCTCGAGGGGGCGCGGATCGGTCCGACGCGGCTGTTCGAGTAACGCGCTACTCGAGCAGCCGGTAGCCGACGCCCCACACGTTGACGACGAAGCGGTCGTCTTCGGCGACACGAAGCCTGCGGCGCAGACGCGATGCGTGCGACTCGAGCGTGCGTGTCCGCCCCATGGCCCGGTAGCCCCAGACCTCGCGCAGGAGCTCTTCCTTGGTGAAGACGCGGTGCGGCTCGACGGCGAGCTTCGCGAGGAGCTCGAACTCCTTCGCGGAGAGCGTCACGTAGGCATCGCGCACGGCGACGCGACGCGTCCGCCGGTCGATGACGAGGTCGCCCGCGACGGTTACCTCCGCTGAGGTGGCCGAGCTCCGACGCAGAAGTGCGCGGATGCGTGCGAGCAGCTCCTCGTAGGCGAAAGGTCTACCGATGACGTCGTCGGCTCCTCGGTCGAGCGCTCGTACCCGCTCGACCGTGTCGGAGGAGGGGGCGAGCAGGATCACGGGGATGTTCCGATCCCAGCTCCTTCCCGGCTCTCCCCGTCGCAGGCGAAGGCAGAGATCGAGCTCCGTGAGCAGCACGAGGTCCGGTCGCACCCGCTCCGCGAGGTCAAGCGCCTCGCTCCGCCGCGCGGCGCCCAGCACATCGAAGCCGTCGTCCCGAAGCTGTCGACCGAGGTATTCGCGTGTTGCCGACTCGGGCTCGGCGACGAGGACGGCGCTTGGCATGCCGCCGACGCTAGCCGCGCCCGGACGGGTGCGCCAGATGTCCTTTGCGGCGGAAGCGTCACAAGCGTTCCTCACCTGTCCGGGGCGAGCATGACCCGCTCCGAGACTTCGGCGCTCAGAGACGAGAGTGGCGCATGATCCCCCAGACCAACCAGACGCCGAGGATCCCCGAGAGCACGAATCCGAGGAAAGAGAGCGCATGGAGACCGAGGATCCGCGGTCCTTCCCGCGCGAAGACACCGACGATCGAGGAGCCGACGAGTCCTCCGAGAACGACGAGCGCGATGGAGAGCCGGTTCGATGCCTGGTCGAGATGCTCGTCGAGCTGGTCGAGGCCCGGATTGTCGAAGCGAACCTGGAACGTCCCGTCGCGCATGCGCTCGAGGACGTCGTGGGCCTGATAGGGCAGATCCCGGGCGATGGATCCGAGAGCGAGTGCCTCGGCCCGCGCCCGGCGGGCGACGACGCGAGGGTGGAAACGGTCGACGAGCAGCCCTCGGGCGTAGGGCTTCGCCACCTCGAAGACGTTGAAGTCCGGGTACACCTCCTGGCCGACCGACGCGAGCGTTGCGATCGCCTTGTCGAGCATCACGAAGCGCGACGGGAGTCGCAGGTTCAGCGAGTAGATGAGCTGAAACGCGTCCCGGATGATCTGAATCGGGTCGATCTCCGACAGCCGGCTTCCGTAGTACCGGTCGAAGAGCACCTGCAACTCACGCCGGAACTCCTCCTCGCGCTCGGGGTCGTAGCGAACGCCGAGCTCGCGGAGTCGCCGGGGAATCGCGTCGACGTTCTCGGTCGCGGCATCGACGAAGAGCCGGGTCAGCCGCGCCATGTCCTCGTCCGTGAGCTTGCCCGCCTGTCCGAAGTCGACCAGGCCGAGCTCGCCCGAATCGAGGACGAAGATGTTCGCCGGGTGGGGGTCGGCGTGGAAGAACCCGTGCCGGAAGACCATGGTCATCCATGTGTTCGCCATGCGGTTGACGACCTCGCGACGCTCCTCCGGCCCCATCGACTCGAGGTTGA
>JACCWU010000202.1 GCA_013697465.1 Actinomycetota bacterium
GGTGTGATCCTCGCAACCAACTTCCCGTCTAGCACGCAATTGCCCGGGGTGTGCCCCTTGAGGATATGGACGATGCTTACGATCACGGCAGCTTTACCCGGCCATCGGTAGCGTCGCGTCGCACAGAACACGTAGCCGTCATGCTCGACGATGTATCCCAGTCCGGCTGGCCGAGAGTCACCTTCACAAACAGAGTTCGTTGCAATTAGCCCAAGGGCGCCACCACTCCGAATCCTCTCGAAAGCGCGCCGGAAGAAGTAGACAACGAAGTCGGTTTGGCCGCCGGCGCCTTGTTCGGTTACCGCAAGCCAGTCCAGATAAGGCTTGCCGAACGCGCCCGATATCTTGCGGCCTCCAAGGAACGGCGGATTCCCCACGATCGCATCGAACCCCGCATTCTCCCGCTCGAATACCTCGGGGAACTCGATCTCCCAATGGAACGGCACCAGAGGCCGTTCAGCGTGACGCCACTCTTCTAGCCAGGCGCGGTTGCCCTCAGCATCGCCGGCCGCGACCGCATCGGCGTATTCGTTCCGCTTCACCTCCCGTTCCTTGGGCTTCTCCCCTCCGAAGAAGGCAGCGAGCACAAGGTCTCCGAATAGCCGTACCTTGCCGAGCTCGAACTGGGCCTGATCCCAAAGATCGCGCCGCTCCCAGTCGGAGACACTCTCGTCGGCCTCGCGGATGCGGGTGCGCAACTCGGCGACGTTCGCGACGTGCTCGCCAACGTGCATCGTTTCGAAGCCGGCCTCAAAGCGGGCGGCGTCTGGATCCCAGTGGAAGGCATCGATCTGCCTTCGCGAGAGCCCAACGAGTGAGTCGCCGTGCCGAAGGGCGTGATCCACAAAGGTGAGTGCGTGATCCTTCGCCAGCGTCACAAGCCAGAGCGACATCTTGGCAAGGTCAACCGCGACGGGGTTCTTATCCACGCCGTAGAGGCAGCGCTGCGCGACGAGCCGCATCGCGAAGATCTCTTCTCGCTCGTCTGTCGGGATCGTGGGCACCTCAACGTGAACGTGCCAAGCGTTAACCAGGGCATCTCCGAGCTGACGGCACGCCTCCACGAGGAAGGCACCTGAGCCCATCGCTGGGTCGCAGACCTTGAGAGCAAGAATCTCCTCGGGACGGGGCGATCGGCCGTCCGCTCCGCGTAGGCGTTGGAGGATGGGCTCTAGCGTCGTGCGGACGATGGGCTCGGTGAGTTCCCGAGGCGTGTAGTGAGAGCCGGAACGGCGCCGCTCTTCGCTCGGCTGGAGCACCATCGCGCCAGTCGAAATGAGGTCGGGAGTAGCAGCTGTGTCGATCATGGGCAGAAGTGCTGCGTGCAGGTCCTCGATCGTCGCGGCTACGCTTACGGCCTGCCTCACCTTGTCGGTCAGCTTCCGGTCTGCCCGATCCTGGATCCACTTCTCGCGCTTGGACGCGGACTCGAGCAGTAGCGTTTCGAGGTCCACCGCCGTGGGAGCGCCGTGCTTGCTCTGGGCCTTGATCGCCACCGCGCGGCCGGTCGCGGTTTCGAGCCGGAAGCCCATCATCGTCTCGTAGACGGAGCCGATCTGCTCGACGTCAAGGGCTCGATAGGAGATGCGCTCGCCATCGAGGACGAGGAGCTTCTCGAGCGCGCGGTAGATGGTGCCGTCGGGTACCAGGGGCGCTTCCAGACCTTCGTGGATCTGACGCGCGGCACCCGACGGGCGACCCTCAAGGAACGAGAACCGATCGGGGTCGAACAAGACCCCATGGCGTTTGGGCAGACGCATCCCACCCGACTCAGCACCGTCGTAGATCATGCGGAAGAGGACGAGAAGCTGTGCCCAGGCGCCGTAGCGCTGGTCCATGGTGTCGGGGAAGAGTGCGGCGTCCTCGCGGAGGCGCTCGTAGAGGCCCGCCAGCGAGTAGTAGCGCAGATAGGTCTCGTCCTCGGGCAGCATGTCCCGCTCTTCGGCGTACAGCAAGAAGACGAGCCGGAGGATGACTGTGAGGAGTGCGCGGTAGACCTCGTCGGGATGCTCCGCGAGCGGCTGCTTAAGGAGCTCGTGCCCTGACGCATCGTGTGCGGCCTGGAAGCCGCGGAGTAGCTCGTACAGGGCATGAAGGACCTGCTCGGCGAGACGCTCGCTGACCTCGTTCTGGTACTTGCGGCTGTCATTGAGAAGAGCTGCCAGGCGCTTCGGCCGGGGCAGACTCAGGAGCCGCGGCTCACTCAAGAGAAGCCGCAGCGCGGTCGAGATTGGCCGACCGGCGGTCTGGGCCATGTCTACAACCTGGAAGTCGAGCCACCCGGAGCTCTCGCCCCGCGGCGCCGAGACTAGGCGGAGAGCACGGCCATTGAAGAGCACCCCCGCCGCCACGCCCGTTTGGCGCAGCAGCCGCTCCATTCGGCTGTGAGGTGACGCCTCGAGCTGGCCGTTCCCACGCGCGACGCGGTCGAACTCTTCCCCGTTGTCGAGGACGCGAACGAGAAGTTGCCAAGGGAATGCTCCTTCGAGCACCTCGAGCTCTCGCACAGCGAAGTCGGGCCGCAGCGTCTCGCCGTAGTCGGGCAGCGGCACCTCGAGCTCGGGCG
>JACCWU010000247.1 GCA_013697465.1 Actinomycetota bacterium
TTCTTCGGCGGGGTGCAGGCGGTCGAGCGGTTCGCCGACGGCACGCTCGCCGCGGCGGGCGACCCTCGACGGGGAGGGGCGGGAGTGGTCGTCTCGTGATCTCCGTGCGGCGGGCGGCCCCGGGCGATGCCGCCGCACTCATCGCGCTTGCCGAGGAGGTCGGGCGCGAAGACGGCCGCTGGATTCTCGCGACAGATTCGTGGCGCTCGCCCGGCGAGGAGCGGAAGTACCTGAGAGTGGTGCGCCGCCATCCCGACGCTGCCGTCTTCGTCGCCGTCACCGACGGTCGCGTCGTCGCCCGCCTCTCGCTCGCCCGAGATCCGCACCCGGCGAGCAGACACATTGCCGACCTCGGGCTCATGGTCGGCTTGGACTATCGGCGACAGGGAATCGGCACCAGGCTTCTGCACGAGGCCGTGGCCTGGGCGCGGGCGTCGGGCATCCTCAAGCTCGAGCTCCACGTCTTTCCGTGGAACGAGCCCGCGCTCGAGCTCTACGAGTCGTTCGGGTTCGAGCGCGAGGGCTACCGCAAGGGCCAGTACGCTCGCGACGGCGGGTACGTCGACGCGATCCTCATGGCGTACCACGTCTCGTAGGGCTTCCCTGCGAGACCGCGGCCACCTCGCCCGCGTGCGGTGCCTGGGCGGCTACCGGCGACGCACTCTCTCGTCGTCCGCGGCGACCACGCTGTGGAGGAGCCGGTACGCGAGCAGCCCGCGGACGCGCGCGCTGCGCCGCTTGAGAATCAGTTCGAGGAGCCGCAGCATCTTCTTCGTCCCGGCGCGTTCCGCGAGGGCTATGCCTCTCCCCGGACCTCTGCCCGGGCCTCTCCCCTAATCGGCACGACGAGGCTATCGGTGAGCTCCTGCACCACCCCTCCGAAACGAAAGCCGCCCGTCGCGCGTGGCTGCAGGTCGCAGAGGTGCGACGAAGCGCGCGGAGCCGGCGGCGGGAGCGGACATGATCAGAACGTCGTATCGGAGACTGCGTTCGGCGTCTCGCTCACCCGTATCAGTGACCCGGCTCACCGAAGGCGACGCACCGGCACGTGGGTCGTCGCGTCCGTCTTGCGTTCCCAGCCGGGCGAGACGCCGTCGTTCTCGGGTTGTCGCCCCGACCCAGCTACGCCGCGTCGCCCTGCCAGAGCGCGTCCGCGAGCCCCCGCCAATCGTCGCGGAGATCCGTGCGTCCGGTCACGCGCTGAAGCTCCCAGTAGGCGCGGACGAGCGTGCCCAGATCGGCCGGGACGCCGGCGCCTTTCGTCTCCTCGAGGACGCGGAGGTACCACGCGCCACCATCGATCCCTAGCTCAGCGGACAGCGCGAGCGCGCGCTCACGCAGGGCGTCCAGCTGGGTCTCGATCCGGTTCATGCCCGAGCTATCGGCAGCCGCGCTAGACCGATTGAGCGCGCCCACTCGGACGAGGTAGAGGTCGGGCAGGGCGGAAAGTTGCCGTCGGACCCGGGCAGTAAGCTGGCCCTCCCGTGGGTTCTTCCTTCGTCCACTTGCACGTCCACTCGGAGTACTCGATCCTGGACGGGGCGTGTCGGGTGCCGGCACTCGTGGAGAAGGCGGAGAGGCTCGAGATGCCAGCAGTCGCGCTCACCGACCACGGGTCCCTGGCCGGGGCCGTCGAGCTCTACCGCGAGGCACGTAGCCGCGGCGTGAAGCCGATCGTCGGCTGCGAGGTCTATGTCGCGGACGACCGGCACGCTCAGAAGAAGGGCTATGCGCACCTGACGCTGCTTGCGGAGTCGAACGAGGGCTACTCGAACCTGATCAAGCTCTGCTCGCTCGGATATCTCGAGGGGTACTACTACAAGCCGCGCGTCGACTGGGAGCTCCTCGAGCGCCATGCGAAGGGGCTCGTCGCGCTTTCGGGGTGCCTCTCGGGACGGGTGTCGAAGGCGCTCGCAGAGGGAAGGCCGAAGGACGCGCGCGAGGATCTCGACCGCCTCGCACAGATCTTCGGGCACGACTCGACCTACGTGGAGCTGCAAAACGCCGGCCTCGCCGAGCAGCAGGTCGTGAATCCCGAGCTCATCGGGCTCGCCGCGGAGACCGGTCTCCCGCTGGTCGCGACGGGCGACGTGCACTACCTCGACGCCGAGGACGCGCACTCGCACGAGGCCCTTCTCTGCATCCAGTCGGGCGACACGCTCAAGAACCCGAGTCATTGGCGCTTCGACACGAACGAGTTCTTCTTCAAGTCGCCCGAGGAGATGGCTCTCGACTTCCCGGGGCTCGAGCACGCGCTCGCGCGCACCCTCGAGGTCGCCGAGCGCTGCTCGGTCGAGATCGAGCTGGGACGCATCCTGCTGCCGAGCTTCCCCGTCCCCGACGGACGGGTCGCTTTCGACTACCTCGTCGAGCTGTGCGAGAAGGGGCTCCTCCGGCGGTTCGGGAAGACGACCCCCGAGCTCACCGAGCGGCTTCGGTTCGAGCTCAAGACCGTTCAGGAGATGGGCTTCGCGGACTACTTCCTCATCGTCTGGGACTTCATCCGCTTCGCGAAGCAGAACGGGGTCAGCGTCGGCCCCGGCCGCGGCTCCTCGGCGGGCTCGCTCGCCGCCTACTGCCTCGAGATCACGGACGTCGACCCGATGCGCTACGGCCTTCTCTTCGAGCGCTTCCTGAACCCGGCGCGGAAGGACTTGCCCGACATGGACATCGACTTCTCCGTGGCGGGCCGCGACCGCGTCATCAACTACGTCGCGGAGAAGTACGGGCGCGACCGGGTGGCCCAGATCATCACGTTCTCGACGATGGCGGCCAGGGCGGCGATCCGGGACGCAGGACGCGTTCTCGACATTCCCTACGGGGTCGTCGACCGCATCGCAAAGCTCGTGCCCGAGGGCCCCGGGCAGACGCTCGGGGACGCCTTGAAGCCCGGTGCCGAGCTTCGGCAGGCGGTCGACTCGGATCCGATCGCGAAGGAGATCGTGGATCTCGCCCAGCCGCTCGAAGGATTGACGCGGGCCGACTCGATCCACGCTGCCGGCGTCGTCATCGGAGCCCAGCCGCTGATGGACATCGTCCCGCTGCAGCAGAAGGGCGCCGACCAGGAGATCGTCACGCAGCTCGGGATGAACGACGTCGTCGCGCTCGGGCTGCTGAAGATGGACTTCCTCGGGCTCCGGAACCTCGACGTGATCGACAAGGCGGTGGAGCTCGCGGGTGGGCTCGACATCGGCACGATCGCACTCGACGACGCCGGCACGTACCGGATGCTCGCCCGCGGCGAGTCGACCGGCGTCTTCCAGTTCGAGTCGTCCGGGATGCGCGAGGCGCTGCGGCTCGTCAAGCCGACCGAGTTCGAGGACCTGATCGCGCTCGTGGCGCTCTATCGGCCCGGGCCGATGCAGTACATCCCGAGCTACGCCGCGCGCAAGAACGGGCGCGAGGCGGTGACGTACATCGACCCGTGCCTGAAGCCGCTCACGAGCGACTCCTACGGCATCTGCATCTACCAGGAGCAGTACATGCAGATCGCAAAGGAGATGGCCGGCTTCTCTCCGGCCGAGGCCGAGACGCTCCGGAAGGCGATCGGCAAGAAGAT
>JACCWU010000253.1 GCA_013697465.1 Actinomycetota bacterium
GCCGCCAACTACACCGAGTCCGACCGGCGGCGGCTGTCGGTTCGTCCGGGCCTCACAGGCTGGTCGCAGACGCACGGCCGCGAGGAGATCGGCTGGCCCGAGCGCATCGAGCAGGACCTCTGGTACATCGACCGCTGGTCGCTCTGGCTCGACGTCAAGATCGTCTTCCTCACCTTCGCCCAGCTCTTCCGGCGCGATCCGGAGCCCGTCGAGGACACGATGAACATCGAGCGTGCACGCGCGGCGAAAGAGCGCGGGGACGAGCCGTGAGCGAGCTCATGGAGGTCGCCCCGTCGGCATGGGACGGCCTTCTCGACCGGATCGGGGTCGGCGACGTCTACCTGCGAAGGGCCTACCTGGAGAGCGCCTCGCTCCTGGGTCAGGGGACGCCGGCCTATCTCCACTTCGGCGGCGACTCGGGCGACGTCGTGTTCCCGGCACTCGCTCGTGAAGCGGGTGACAGCCACCGGGACCTGGCCACACCGATGGGGTACGGCGGCCCAGTCGCGAGCGGCGACGAACCTCCGACCGCCGCCTTCTTCGACGCGTACGAGCGCTGGTGCACCACGAACAGCGTCGTTTCCACGTTCGCGCGCTTTCACCCCGTGCTCGAGAACCAGCGACTCGCGGAAGGCCACTGGCGGCTGGAGCACATCGGCCATTCGATCGGCTGGCGCGTCGAAGGGCGCGGCCCGGACGAGCTGCTCGCCGGCATGGACTCGCACCACCGGCGTGTCGTCCGCAAAGCGCGCGCCGCGGGCGTCGAGGTCGGCGTCGAGGAATCGCCCGAAGACCTCGGTGCCTTCGTCCTGCTCTACGAGGAGACGATGCGGCGGCGAGACGCGTCGCAGTTCTACTTCTTCCTCGACGCGTACTGGGAGCATCTCACCGGAGCGCTTGGCGGCTCCTTGGTCCGGGCGGACGCGCACGCGGACGGCGAGCTGGTCGCGAGCATCGTCTGCCTGGCGGCGCCACCGCTCCTGCACTACCACCTCGGGGCGTCCTCCGAGCGCGGGCAGGCGCTGGGCGCGAATCACCTGCTCTTCGGAGAGACGGCGGCCTGGGCCGGCGAGCACGGCTTCTCTCGGTTTCACCTGGGTGGAGGGGTCGGCGGTTTCGAGGACTCGCTGTACGAGTTCAAGCGCCGCTTCGATCCCGAGGGCGCCCTGCCCGCGTACCTCGGGAAGCGCGTGCACGATGAGGCTGCGTACAGAGAGCTGTCCGGAACGGACGAGGTGGAGTACACGGGCTACTTTCCCGCGTACCGCGGCCGAGCTGAGCGCGGCTGGCTATCGTCGCGGCCGTGCTCCTGAAGACCCTCTTCTGGGGAAGCCTCGGCGCCCTCGCGTGGACCCATCTCGGATATCCGGTCGCCGCCGCCGCGCTCGCGCGCATCCATCCCCGCCCCGTGCGCAAGGAGGACATCACGCCGGACGTATCCGTGATCGTCGCCGCACACGACGAGGAGGACGTGATCGCTGGCAGGGTCGAGAACCTGCTCGAGCTGGACTATCCCGTGGACCGGCTCCGGATCGTCGTCGCCTCCGACGGATCGACCGACCGGACGAACGAGATCGTCCGGGAGCTAGCCGACCGCGCGGCCAACGTCGAGCTGCTCGCGTGCGAGCGTGCGGGAAAGGCGACCGCGCAGAACACCGCGGTCGCGAAGACCGACACGGAGATCGTCGCGTTCTCGGACGCGAACTCCCGCTGGGAGCCCGACGCGCTGCGCAAGCTCCTGCGGAGCTTCGCCGATCCCGAGGTGGGCTACGTGTGCGGACAGCTCCGGCTCGAGTCGCCCGACGGCGTGAACCAGGAGGGTCTCTACTGGCGCTACGAGCTCTGGCAGCGTGAGAGCGAGTCCGCGCTCGGCTCGATCACGGCGGGGAACGGCGCCATTTACGCCCTGCGCCGGTCCGACTACCTCGGTTTCGACGACCCGCGCATCGGCCACGACTTCGGGTTGCCCTTCCGCCTCGTTCAGCGCGGACGCCGCGCGGTGTACGAGCCCGACGCGGTCGCCTGGGAGAAGCCCGCGAGGGACGTCGGGGACGAGTACGGCCGGAAGGTTCGGATGCTGACGCGCAGCTGGCGCCCGCTCCTCGACGGGTCGCTCGCACGAACCGGCGACCCGCTCTTTCTCGCCGAGCTCGTCTCGCACCGGGTGCTCCGGTACGGGAGCGGCGTACTGCATCTCGTGCTCTTCGGATCCAGCGTGGCGCTCGCGTCCGAAGGCAACTTCTACAGCGTCGCACTGGCCGGACAGCTCGCCTTTCTGGCTCTCGCCTTCGCCGGTCACAGGCGGCTGCCCGTCCCGGGCGCCGGGATCGCCTACTACTACCTCCTCACGACCGCCGCGACCGTCGACTCGCTCGTCCGCTACCTACGCGGCGGCTCGCCCGCGACCTGGGAGAAGGCCGAGGGTACTCGGTGAGCACGGTCTTGTTCGTCGGCGGCGGCCGCCACCAGCGCCGCGCGATCCTCCGCGTGCAGGAGCTCGGTCACCGCGTCGTCGCGGTCGACCGGAACCCCGCCGCACCCGGTCTCGTGGCGGCCGACGTCGCGGAGCTCGTGGACTTCACCGACGTCGCCGGAGTGACCGAGGTCGGGCGGCGGCACGGCGTAGACGGAGTCATGACCGTCGCGGCCGATCGCGCGGTGCCGGTGGTGGCAGCGGTCGCGGAGGCTCTCGACTTGCCCGCTATCGGAACCGCGACCGCCCAGCGGATGACGCACAAGCTCGAGATGCGCGACGCGCTCGCCGCGGCCGAGGTTCCGCAGCCTCGTCACGCCTCTCTGCGCTCGGAGGGCGACGTCGAGGCTGCGCTCGCCGCCGTTGACCTTCCCGCGGTTCTGAAGCCGGCGGATTCGGGCGGCCAGCGCGCGGTCTTCCGCATCGAGAGCGCGGAGCATCTTCGGCGCGATCTCGCCGAGGCGGTCGAGGAGTCGCCGACCGGCGAGGCGATTTTCGAGGAGTTCGTGGACGGTGTCGAGATGAACGGAATCGTCGTCGCGCGGGGCGGCGAGCCGGTGCTCCTCACACTGTCCGACCGCCTGCGCCCTCCCGGGATCGGCTTCGGCGTCGGCTGGATCCACGTCTATCCGCCCTCGACGGACGGGGAGCAGCTTCGACGCGCCCGCGAGATCGCGGTCGAAGCGGTGCGCGCACTCGGGTTGCGCGACGGGATCGCGTTCCCGCAGCTCATCGCCGCACCCGACGGCCGAGTCGTGGTGGTGGAGGTCGCCGCGCGCATCGCCGGCGGGCAGATGGCCGACCTCGTGCGGCACGCGGTCGGGGTCGACGTCGTGGAGATCGCGCTCCGGCAGGCGCTCGGCGAGGAGATTCCCGACGAGCTCGCACTGCCCCGGTTCTCCCAGCCGCTCGCGATCCGTTTCTTCACCGCCTCGCCCGGCCCGTTGCCGACGGGAAGGGTCATTCGAATCGGCGATCTCGAGCAGGTCCTCGCGGGCGAGGGTGTCGTGCAGGCCGAGACGTACCTCGAGCTCGGCGAGACGATCCGCCCCGTACGCCGCGACGGCGACCGGCGCGGTTACGTGATCGCCGTCGCCGACTCGCCCGAGCGGGCGCTCGAGCGGGCCGAGGACGCGGCGCGGCTGCTCGAGGTGGAGGTCGAGTGACGGGTGACCCGCGCACGCGGCTGGTCGGAGACGGTTACGACGCGATCGGCGACCACTTCGTTGCGTGGCGCGACGAGATCGCCGGCGATCCCCGGCGCTGGTGGGCAGAGCAGCTCGAGTCGCGACTCGCCGACGGAGACCGCGTGCTCGAGCTCGGCTGCGGGGCCGGCGTGCCCGATACGCAGCTTCTTGCCGTGCGTCTTCGCGTCACAGGTGTCGACATCTCGGCAGAGCAGGTTCGGCGCGCGCGCGCCAATGTCCCGGACGCGGAGTTCATCCACGCAGACTTCACCGCGCTCGAGCTCGAGCCGGCGTCCTTTGAGGCCGTCGCGGCGTTTTACTCCTTCAACCACGTGCCGCGCGACCTCCTGGCGAGCATGTTCTCGCGAATTCACTCGTGGCTCGTACCGGAGGGGCTCTCCCTCGTCTCGCTGGGCGTGAGCGACACCGAGGGCTGGACGGGCGATTGGCTTGGCAGCACGATGTTCTTCTCGAGCTTCCCGCCGGAGACGAACCGCCGCCTGCTGCTCGACGCCGGCTTCACCCTCGAGCTCGACGAGGTGGTCACGTTTCTCGAGCCGGACGGTGAAGCGTCGTTTCAATGGATTCTGGCGCGCTCGTGAGCTGCAACTTCGAGCTCGAGCACTATCGCGAGCTGCTCGAGGCGGCGAAGGCCGGCGATTACCGGTTCGCCCGGTTCGGCGAGGAGCCCCGCCCCGGCGATCTGTTCCTCCGGCACGACGTCGATCTCTCTCTGGACGCCGCCGTGAGGATGGCCGAGCTCGAGGCGGAGCTCGGTGTCACGACGACGTACCTCCTCATGACCGAGTCCGTCTTCTACAACCTCGCCTCGAAGGAAGGCACAGAGGCGATCGAGCGCCTGCGAGAACTCGGGCACGCCGTCGGGCTGCACGCGGTGTATCCGCACGTCGAGCTCGACGAGCGCTTCGATCCCGTCGTCTCCTGGCACAACCCGCGGCCCGAGTACATGTCGGAGGAGATCGGGGGTGCGGTCAACGCATATGGCACGCGGTATTTCTCGCCGGAGAGGTACCGGTCGGACTCGAACCAGCACTGGCGAGCCGGGTGCCCGCACGAGGAGCTACGCGCGGGTGCATTCCCGTGGCTGCAGATCCTCGTCCATCCGGAGATATGGGTCTATCCGGGCGAGACGATGGGCGAAACGATGCGGGCAATGGTCGAGGCCGACAGCGCGCGCCGGCTCGAGCAGCTCGCGGCCGACGGAATCGACCTTGGCTGACCTGGAGGG
>JACCWU010000271.1 GCA_013697465.1 Actinomycetota bacterium
ATCTGATCCTACGTGCGTTCTTCCTGTTCCCGCCCGGTCCCGCGATATAGGATCTGGACCGATGCGCCGGAGGTCCCTCGCGCTCCTGTTGCTCGTCGCTGCCCTCGGGTTTGCCGTCGCAGGCTGCGGCGGCGAGGAGGAGACGTCGCCCACACCCGAGACGGTGGTAGGGACGACGCCCACCGAGACAGACACGACGGAGTCCGAGACGACGGAGACGGAGACGACCGACAGCGAGCCGACGGAGACGGAGACCCAGACGGAGACGACGCCGACCGAGACGGGGCCACCTGCGGCCGACGGCGATCCCGTCGCAGGGAAGCAAGTCTTCCTCGGAGTCGCCGGCTGCGGCTCCTGCCATACGCTCGCCGACGCGGGCACGTCGGGGACGATCGGCCCGAACCTCGACGACTCGAAGCCCAGCACGGAGCTCGTGGTCGACCGGGTGACGAACGGCCAAGGCCAGATGCCCCCGTTTGCGGGAACGCTAAGCGGGCAGCAGATCGCCGACGTCGCGGCATACGTGTCCCAGGCTGCCGGCGGCTAGCGATCCAGAGCATGAAGCGCACGACGGTGGCGCTGGTCGCCGTCGTGGCCTTCTTCGGCATCGCGTCGCTCGCGGCGTGCGGCGGCGACGACAGCGCGGCGCCAAGCTCGACCACGGAGGAAACGGGCACGGAGACGGCGACTGACAGCGTCACCGAGACTCATGGGGACGAGACCGAGACCCATGACGAGTCCGACCTCGAAGGCGACGCCGTCGCGGGGAAGTCGATCTTCGTCACGAACTGCGCGAGCTGTCACACGCTCGGGGAAGCCGGAACGACCGGAACGATCGGCCCGAACCTCGACGACTCGAAGCCGAGCACAGAGCTTGTGATCGACCGGGTGACGCACGGACGAGGCGTGATGCCGCCCTTCGAGGACACGCTCTCCGAGCAGGAGATCGCCGACGCCGCCGCGTACGTGGCGGAGACCGCCGGCAGCTAAGCGCGACGCACTGCGAATCGACTTGCGGCTCTGAGCCACAAGGTCCGAGGACCCGGCTCTAGACTCCTTCCGTGATCGATCTCAGGGCTGCACGCGCGGATCCAGACGCATTTCGCTCCGCCCTCGTCCGCAAGGGCGAGGAGGCCGCGACGCTCTTCGATGAGCTGATCGCAGCCGATGCGCGCTGGCTCGAGCTGATCCCGCGAGTCGATGCATTGCGCACTCGGACGAAGCTCAAAGGCAAGCCGACGCCCGAGCAGCTCGAGGAGATGAAAGAGGTGAAGCCCGAGCTCAAGCGCCTCGAGGACGAGCTCGCGGAGGCCGAGCGCCGACGCCGCGAGCTGCTAGACCGAGTGCCTAATCCTCCCGACGTGTCCGCGCCCGACGGGCTCGCCGAGGAGGATGCAGTCGAGATCAGGCGCGTCGGCGAGCCTCCCTCGTTCGGCTTCCCGGCCCAGGATCACGTCGACCTAGCACAGGCGTACGGGTGGTTCGACCTCGAGCGCGCCGCGCGGGTCTCCGGCTCGCGCTTCGTGTACCGGATGGGCGATGTCGCGCTGCTCGAGCTCGCGCTCTATCGATTTGCGCTCGACCGCCTCAGACAGAAGGGGTTCGTCCCGGTGCTGCCGCCTGTGCTCGTCCGGGAGGAGGCGATGTACGGAACCGGCTTCTTCCCGACGGACGAGGTGAACATCTACGCCGTCGAGCGCGACGGGCTCTACCTCGTGGGGACGTCCGAGGTCTCGCTCGCGGCACTGCACATGGGCGAGATCCTCGAGGCCGACTTGCTCCCGATCCGCTACGCCGGATACTCGACATGCTTCCGGCGGGAGGCGGGCGCGGCCGGCAAGGACACCCGCGGCATGTTTCGCGTCCACCAGTTCGACAAGGTCGAGATGTTCGTCTTCACGTATCCCGAAGAGTCGCGCGACGAGCACGAACGGCTGCTCGAGATCGAGGAGGCGCTCGTCCAGGAGCTCGGTCTCCCGTACCGCGTGATGAACATGGCGGCGGGCGATCTCGGCGCGTCCGCGGCGAAGAAGTACGACATCGAGGCCTGGTTCCCGGGGCAGGAGCGGTGGCGCGAGATCACCTCCACCTCGAACACGACCGACTATCAGGCGCGCCGTCTCGAGATCCGCCATCGGCGGCCCGAAGGGAACCTGGAAACCGTCCACACGCTCAACGGGACTGCGGTGACCGCGCGCGCGATGATCGCGCTCATGGAGAACTTTCAGGACGAGGGCGGCTCGATCGCCGTGCCGGAGCCGCTGTGGGACTTCGGCGCTCCCGAGCGCCTCGGACGGGAGAAGACCCGAGCCTGAGGCGGGCTACGATCCGCGGCGGCGGGGTGCCGGAGCGGTCGAACGGGGCGGTCTTGAAAACCGTTGGGCGTGCAAGCGCCTCGTGGGTTCGAATCCCACCCCCGCCGCTTCTAGCGAACCGAGGACCGACGAGGCAACTCGATGAAAAGGGAAGACAGAGATCCCATTTCATGGGAGTTGCGGCTTATCGTTTCCGGGAGCCGTCGCAGAGATTCGTCTGAAGAATCTTCCTGGAGGAACCTCGCGCGAAGATGCGCCATCGTTCTCCGCGCCGAGCGAAGAGGCTCACTGACGTAGTCATCCCGCTTCCGTCCGCACGTCTGACCGTTCCGGTGTTGACTCGCACGACTGCCGGTCCGCGCCCCTTGAGATACCGGTTCACGCGGAAGCGCTGGACGCCCGTTGCCGTGGGGCCTTCGAGTGCCACCCCATCGAAGATGACGTCCGCACGAGCTCGCTGCTGTGCTGGTGTTGAGGCGATGCATGACCCCTGAGCGGTCGCGGCTAGCAACAACGCAAGCGCCGCCGCAGCTACCGAGGTGAGTGCAATTCGCTTCGTAATGACTTCCTTATACGCCGTCGGACCAGCCTGCGTCACATCTCCGCAAGCCGTGATGCCGGGCGCCCAATACTGCACCAGGATCGGGCAGCGAAAAGTGCACCGCTCGCTTCGGCGCTGGATCTGACCGGCTGATTTCGCAGGCTTGGCCGGTCGTGATCGGGCCGAGGCGAGGAGGCGGGAGGTGTGGGGCGCGTTGGAGTGGGCGCGGGTGCAGGCGTTGAGGGCGGACGGGCTGTCGCAGCGGGAGATCGCACGGCGGCTCGGGATCAATCGGCGGACGGTCGCCCGTCTGGCCGCGAGCGCTGAGCCGCCGCGCTACCGACGGTCGGCGACGGGCTCGCAGCTTGACTCGCTCGAGCCGGTGCTGCGGCGTTTGCTCGAGGAGTGGCCGCAGATCAAGGCGCCGCGGGCGAGCGAGCTCTTGCGCGCCGACTTCGGCTACTCCGGCTCGGTCGACGTCGTCAAGCGGCGGCTACGCGAGTTGCGGCCAGCGA
>JACCWU010000282.1 GCA_013697465.1 Actinomycetota bacterium
GTACAGACCCGGAGAGCCGGGTGCCGCGAGCGGCGGCAGGCTGCGGCGGAGGCCGGCTCCGCCGGCCGGGAGCCGCCGCCGGCGAGGTGGGCGCGTGGGCGAGCCCGACGCGCTGGTGGTCTTCACGCCGTCCGGTCGCCGGGGACGGTTCGAGCACGGGCTCACGGTTCTCGACGCCGCCCGCCGGCTCGGCGTCGATCTCGACTCCGTCTGTGGAGGCCGAGGAATCTGCGGACGCTGCCAGGTCGAGGTCGACGAGGGCGAGCACGCGAAGCACGGCATCACGTCGTCGGCGTCGCACCTCTCGGAGGTGAACGAGGTCGAGCGCACGTACGCGGCCGAGCGCGGGCTTGCCGCGACGCGGCGCCTGGGCTGCGTCGCGCACATCGCGGGCGACCTCGTCATCGACGTCCCGGCCGAGAGCCAGCTCTATCGCCAGGTCGTGCGCAAGGAGGCCGACGCGCACCCGATCGAGGTCGACCCGGTCGTGCGGCTCTACTACGTCGAGGTCGAGGAGCCGCGGCTCGAGAGCCCCACGTCGGATGCCACTCGGCTGCGCGAGGCTCTCGCACGCGAATGGGCGCTCGAACGGCTCGAGCTCGATGTGCACGTGCTCGACGATCTCCAACAGACGCTTCGCGCCGGCGACTGGCGCGTCACGGTCGCGGTTCACGACGGACGCTCGATCACGGCAGTCTGGCCAGGGCTCCACGAGCACGCGTACGGCATCGCCTTCGACGTCGGCTCGACGACGGTGGCGGGTCACCTGTGCGACCTCTGGAGCGGAGACGTGCTCGCGTCCGCTGGTGAGATGAACCCGCAGATCCGCTTCGGCGAGGACCTGATGAGCCGCGTCTCCTACGTCATGCTCAACCCCGGCTCCCGCAAGGAGCTGACACGCATCGTCCGCGGCTGCCTCGCGAAGCTGACCGCGGAGCTCGCGAAGGCGGCCGGCGTCGAGCGCGACGACGTCCTCGAGGTGACGATCGTCGGCAACCCGATCATGCACCACCTCCTGCTCGGCCTCGATCCGACCGAGCTCGGCGGCGCGCCGTTCGCGCTCGCCGTGGACGAGTCGCTCCGGCTTCGAGCCACCGATCTCGGGCTGCCCGTCCACCTCGGCGCCCGCGTGTACGTCCTCCCCTGCATCGCCGGCCACGTCGGCGCGGACACCGCCGGGATGATCCTCTCCGAGGGCCCTCATCTCGGCGACGAGGTGAACCTGCTCGTAGACGTGGGCACTAATGCGGAGATCGTGCTCGGCAACCGTGAGCGCCTGCTCGCCGCGTCGAGCCCGACGGGTCCCGCGTTCGAAGGAGCCCAGATCACCTTCGGCCAGCGCGCCGCGCCGGGTGCGATCGAGCGGGTTCGGATCGACCCGGAGACGCTCGAGCCGAGAGTTCGCGTAATCGGCTGCGACGCCTGGTCGGGCGAGCCTGGCTTCGCGGACGTGCGGGTCACGGGCATCTGCGGCTCCGGGATCATCGAGGCGCTCGCCGAGCTTCACCTCGCCGGGGTTCTGACGACCGACGGGACGATCGACGGCGCGCTCGCGACGCGAAGCGCGCGCATCGTCCCCGACGGCCGCACGTTCTCGTATCTGCTGCACGACGGCGAGCCCAGGATCTCGGTCACGCAGGACGACGTGCGCCAGATCCAGCTCGCGAAGGGCGCTCTCTACGCCGGTTGCCGGCTGCTCATGGATCACTACGGACTCGAGCGCGTCGACCGGATCCGGCTTGCGGGTGCTTTCGGCAGCCAGATCGACCCGAAGCACGCGCTCGTTCTCGGGCTGATCCCCGACTGCGACCCGGAACGCGTCACCGCAGCGGGGAACGCCGCCGGAACCGGCGCCCGCATCGCGCTGCTGAACGGAGCCGCACGACGCGAGATCGAAGAGGTCGTGCGCACCGTCGAGAAGGTGGAGACGGCCGTCGAGCCCCGCTTCCAGGAGCACTTCGTCCAGGCAATGGCGATCCCGCACGACACCGACCCTTACGAGCGGCTCCGCGCCGTCGTACCCCTTCCCCGCCGGCGGAAGTCGTCGCCGGGAGCCAAGGAAGGCCGGACGAGACGGCGGGCGGCATCCGCAGCAACCCGTGGAAGGAGAAGCGAATGAGCACCGGCACCGGCCGGCGCGGAGGAGGACGCGCCGCGCGGCAGGCGGCGCGCCAGCACGCCGTCGTCGAGAAGGTCCCCTTCATCACCCGCACGATGACGCCGTTCGAGGTTCTCTCGGACGAGGGCCTCGAGCTGATCGAGTCGAACGCGGAGACGATCCTCGAGCAGGTCGGAATCGACTTCCGCGACGCGCCCGACGCGTGCGATCTGCTCCGCGAGGCAGGGGCCGAGGTCGAAGAGGAGCGCGTGCGCTTCCCGCGGGGCCTGGCGCGGCAGCTCGTCCAGGCGACTGCGCCACAGACGTTCACCCAGGTTGCGCGCAACCCCGCGAACTCGGTCGAGATCGGCGGCATGAACACCGTGTTCGCCCCCGCGTACGGGTCGCCGTTCGTGCGCGATCTCGAGGGCGGCCGCCGCTACGGGACAATTGAGGACTTCCGCAACTTCGTGAAGCTCGCGTACGCGTCCCCCTATCTCCATCACTCCGGGGGGACCGTCTGCGAGCCCGTCGACCTTCCGGTCAACAAGCGGCATCTGGACATGGTGTACGCGCACCTGCGCTACTCGGACAAGCCGTTCATGGGGTCGGTCACGCACCCGCAGCGAGCGCAGGACACGGTCGACATGGCGCGCATCGTCTTCGGCGCGGACTTCCTCGAGGAGAACACGGTGATCCTGAGCCTCTGCAACGC
>JACCWU010000315.1 GCA_013697465.1 Actinomycetota bacterium
TCCATCCCGAGCTCGGCGGCGAGCAGGTCCATCTGCGCCTCCGCCGCGAAGCAGGTCTGGACCGCGCCGAAGCCGCGCATCGCTCCGCAGGGCGGGTTGTTCGTGTAGACGGCGACCCCGTCGACGAGGACGTTGTCGACGGCGTACGGCCCAACCGCGAATGCGCACGCATTCGATATCACCGCTGTCGAGCTCGAGGCGTAGGCGCCACCGTCCATCAGAATCCGCATCCGGATCGAGACGAGCTTGCCCGCGCTCGTCGCCCGGTGCTCGGACCAGATCTTTGCCGGGTGACGGTGCACGTGGCCCACGAACGACTCCTCGCGCCCGTAGACCATCTTCACCGGCCGGTTCGCATGCAGGGCGAGCATCGCCGCGTGGATCTGCATCGAGAGGTCCTCGCGCCCGCCGAACGCGCCGCCCACCCCTGCGAGGTGGATCCGCACCTGCTCGGGCTCGAGCCCGAGGCAGGGCGCGACCTGGTCGCGGTCGACGTGGAGCCACTGGGTCGCGACGTGGATGTCGACGCCGCCCTCGCCGTCCGGGATCGCCAGGCCCGACTCGGGGCCGAGGAAGGCCTGATCCTGCTGGCCGAGCTCGTAGACGCCGGTTACGGTGACGTCGCCCTCGATGTCGGGATCGCCGCGCCGAATCACGAGCGAGCGGACGACGTTCGGCCGCGGATCGTCGCGGTAGCCGTGCCCCATCGTCGGCCGGTCGGGATGAAGCGGCTCCATGTCGGTTGCGCGCTCGGGATCCACGATCGGCTCGAGGACCTCGTACTCGACCCGAACGGCGGCGGCGGCGCGTCGCGCTTGCTCGGGCTCCTCGGCCGCGACGACGGCCACGGGCTCGCCGAAGTAGCGGACCCGGTCGAAAGCGAGCACGGGCTGGTCTCGGAACTCGAGCCCGTAGCGCTTCTCCCCTGGAACGTCCTCGTGCGTGAGCACGGCATGGACACCCGGCATGGCGACTGCCGCGGAGACGTCGATCTCGGTGATGCGGGCGTGCGCGTGCGGACTGCGGACGGTCTGACCCCAGAGCATCCCCGCGGCGTGCAGGTCGCTCGAGTACGCGAACTCACCCTTGACCTTCGGGACCGCGTCCTGGCGGCGAACGGTGCTCTCCGCGTGACCGCGCCGGAGGGTGCGCGTGGTTGCCCCGGCGATCATCTTCCAGCCGCGAGGTGAACAGCGTCGAGGATCTTCTGGTAGCCGGTGCAGCGACAGAGGTTTCCGGAGAGAGCTTCACGGATCTCGTCGTCCGTCGGTTCCGGGATCCGTTGCAGCAGATCCGTCGCGGCGACGACGAGGCCCGGGGTGCAGAAGCCGCACTGAACCGCGCCGGCGTCCGCGAATGCCTCCTGCACCGGATGAAGGTGGCCGTCGTCCGCCAGTCCTTCGACGGTGACGACTTCGTGGCCGTGTGCTTGGCCTGACAGGACGAGACACGAGCAGACGAGCACTCCGTCGAGGAGCACCGAGCACGACCCGCATTCGCCCTGCTCGCAGGCGTTCTTGGAGCCAGGAAGCCTAAGCCGGTCGCGAAGCGTCGTCAGCAGGCTCTCGCCCGCCCAGACGTCCGCTTCAAGCCGCTCGCCGTTGACCGTCACCCGAACCCTCACGGCCACGTCTCCCGGGCCACCCGGCCACAAGTTACAACTTGTAACTTGCGCTTCGGGCACCCGCAAAGCGTTGAGCCGAGCGCATTCGCTTGGCACGTTACAACTTGTAACTTGGGCTCTCTCACGCTAGGCACCTTTCCAGCGCCCGCTGCGTGAGCACGCGGAGGGCGTGCCGGCGGTAGGCAGCGGTGCCGCGAACGTCGTCGATCGGGCTCGCGGCGGCCGCGACCTGCTCGGGAAACGAATCGGCCTCGGCGAGGGATGCGCGGACGAGCGGGACACCCGGTGCGGCGGATCCGAACGCCGCCCGAATCTCGTCGCGCTCGCGATCGGCGACGAGCGCGAGCGAGCAGACCGCGATGACCATCGCGTTCCGCGGCCCAACCTTCATGAACG
>JACCWU010000317.1 GCA_013697465.1 Actinomycetota bacterium
CGCGGGAGCAGCTCGCGCTGCGGCACACCTCGTCGAGATCAACCTCGGAGTCCGCGCGGGCGACGAGCGCCTGCGGCGCGCGAGCGCCAGCGCGCAGGCCGCCGTCGAGGCGGCCGACCGGATCCTCGGTTCCGCGAGCTGACCGGCCGATGGGGCTCGAGACGCTGACCGATGCGGAGCTCGTGCAGCGCTGCCGCGCCGGCGAACCTGAAGCATGGAACGCTCTCGTGGAGCGGTTCTCACGTTACGTATACGCGATCTGCACCCAAGGCTTCCGCCTAAAGGAGGCCGACGCGGAGGACGTGTACCAGGAGGTCTTCACACGTGTCTACACGCGGCTCGACTCACTTCGCGACGACGGCGCGATTCGGCCGTGGATCGCCCAGCTCACGCGTCGTCTCTGTATCGACGCCATGGCCTCGGGAACCCGGGAGCAGCCCGCCGCTGAGCCCGTTGACGAGGAACGAGCGGGCGTGTTGGAGGAGATCGACGAGGCGTTCGACGTCCGCGAGGCGCTGACCACTCTTCCGGATCACTGCCAGGACATGCTCGATCGCTTCTTCGCGCGCGACGAGAGCTACCGCACGATCTCGGCGGAGCTCGACCTCCCCATGGGAACGATCGCGAGCCGGATCGCGCGCTGCCTGGGAAAGTTGCGTGAAAAACTCGAGGGAAGAAGTCAGGCCTCCGAACGGTCTAGGGAATAGATGATGCGCTCCTATGACGAGGAAAAGCTCGGGGTGCTCCTGCGCCTGCTGCGGCCCGCGCCCGAGGGTTGGTTGCGCGCAGCGCAGGAGCTCCCCGCCGCACGTCGCTCGCTCGACGAGATCGTGGCGCGAGCCGAGGCCGACCTGGAGTTCCGCACGGCCCTCATCGCGGATCTCGAAGTGGCGCTTGCCGCTGTGGGCGTCGAGCCCGACCGGCGCGTCGTCGAAGAGCTCAAGAAGCGCTTCAGCGAGAGCTGATCGCGCCAACGTCTAGAGTCCTGCGCGTGCACGACGCGGTAGGGCACGCAGGAGAGACGCTTCCCGCGTGGAGCCTCCCGAAGGACAGGGTAGAGGGGATCTCGCTGTCGTCGCAATGGCCCGACCGGGTGACCCGCGAGTGGGCATGGGGCGGGTCGACGGGCAAGGGCGTGCGGGTCTGCATCCTCGACTCGGGGGTGGAGAGCGGACACCCGAAGATCGGCGAGCTCGAAAGTGCCGTGACGATCGCAATCGGCGAGGACGACGAGACAATCGTCACCGAGGACAGCGAAGGGGACGTAAGCGGACATGGAACGGCCTGCGCGGGCATCGTGCGATCCGTCGCGCCGGAGTGCAGCCTCTCGAGCGTGCGCGTGCTCGGACAGGGGTTCAAGGGAAGCGGCAACGTCCTTTTGGCCGGGCTTCGCCATGCGGTGGAGAGCGGGTTCGACCTCATCAACATGAGTCTCTCGACCACGAAGAAGCCGTTCGCGGGAATCCTCCACGAGCTCGCCGACAGCGCGTACTTCCGACGCACGGTGCTCGTGGCCTCAGCGCACAACATGCCCGTCGAGAGCTACCCGTGGAAGTTCTCTTCCGTGATCTCGGTCGGTAGTCACGAGGAGGACGATCCGCTCGCGTTCTTCTACAACCCGAATCCTCCCGTCGAGTTCTTCGGGCGTGGTGTCAACGTCGATGTGGCGTGGCTGGGCGGGCGCTCGATCACGGCCTCGGGGAACAGCTTCGCCACCCCCCATCTGACGGGGATATGCGCGCTGATCCTCTCGGCACATCCCGAGCTGACGCCGTTCCAGCTCAAGAACGTCCTCTATCTGACGGCGACGAACGTGGGGGGTGGCAAATGACGGAACCGAGTGATCTCCAGGCTGCTGTCGCATCCGGAGTCGTCGGCTCGGCAGGGTCGTTCGGCGAGCTTCTGAGCGCCATCGTTCAGGTCGCGCGCTCGATCTTCGGCGCGAAGGCCTCTTCGGTACTCCTGCTCGACGAAGACACCGACGAGCTCGTGTTCGAAGCCGTCGTCGGAGAAGGTGAGGAATCGCTGCTCGGCGTGCGCTTCCCGGCCGACCACGGCATCGCCGGTTGGGTGCTCGCGACCCGAACGCCGCTCGTGATCGAGGACGTGAGAAAGGACCCGCGGTTTGCCTCGGACGTCGCGGAGGACACGGGGTACGTCCCGAGCGGTCTCATGGCCGCGCCCCTCCTGCACGAGGAGCGAATTCTCGGCGTGCTCGAGGTCCTCGACCGGCCCGAGCAGTCTCATTTCAGCCTCAAGGAGATGGATCTTCTCGGCCTGTTCGCGAACCAAGCCGCCATCGCCGTAGATCTGCTCCTGCGCGCTCGCCAGGCTGAGCGAGTTCTCGAGGAGAAAGGTGACCTTGCGATCGTCGCCAAGCTCGCCTCTGTCGTAAATGAGCTCGAGGACGAGCGACGTGAAGCCGGACTCAGGCTCCTAGGCAACCTTGCCGCGACGCTCGGCGCCAAAACGAGTCTTTAGGAATCTGCGCAAAAAAAGACCCGGGCGGCTGCACATCCCGCCCGGGTCTTCGAACTTCTTTCGCTTACGCCGATTCCCAGCCTGCCGGCTCCGTCCCTGCCGGCTCGGTGCCTGCGGCTGCGGGCTCCGTCCCTGCCGGCTCCGTGCCCTCGGGCTCGAAACCGTGGAGCTCGAAGTCGTCGTCGTCGCTCGCTGCGGGCTCCGTCCCAGCTGGCTCGGTGCCTGCTGCTGCCGGCTCCGTCCCCGCTGGCTCTGTGCCCTCTGGCTCGTACCCGTGCGCCTCGACCTCTTCGTCGGCTGGGCGCGTGGTGTCGTCGGCCATTTCTCCTCCTTGTCGATGTTGTCGAGCGCGTGTGCCGCGCGTATCTGACCAACTAGACGCGGTTCGAGCCATGAATCTTCCCTGTCCCGTTTCATTTCCGCAAGGCGAGATGAGATGCTCTCGCCGTGGGTGGGCTGAAGACGCACCTAACGGACTCGGCGGCGGCCTTCAAGGGGGTCTTCGGGAATCCGAATCTGCGCAAGCTTCAGCTTGCCTGGGCAGCGGTAATTGTCGGGCACTGGGCCTATCTCGTCGCGGTCGCCGTGTTCGCGTACGACGTGGGGGGCACCGGCGCGGTCGGCCTCCTGGTGGTCATCCGCACCGTTCCCGCAGCTCTCGTAGCTCCGTTTGCAGCCGTGCTCGCCGACCGGTACCGCCGCACGCTGGTCATGATCGCCTCGAACCTTCTCCGTGCGCTCCTCATCGCCGGCGCAGGGGTGTGCGTGTACGCGGACGCGCCGGCCGAGATCGTGTACGCGATCGTGGGAATCGCCATGCTCGTGGGCACCCCGTTCCGCCCTGCGCTGGCCGCGCTGACGCCTTCGGTCGCACGCACCCCGTCCGAGCTCACGGCGGCGAACGCGGTCGCAAGCACGCTGGAGAGCATCGGCTACTTCATGGGTCCGGCGCTGGCCGGGCTCCTGCTCGCGGGCGCCGGCACGGAGGTGGTCTTCTTTCTCACGACGTTCACCTTCGCACTCTCGGCGCTCTTCATCTGGCGAGTGGATCTCGCGGGCGAGGCGGTGCACGGCGCTGGCGAAAGGCGCGCCGACATCTTCTCCGAGGCCCTCGTCGGTTTCCGCACGGTGGGTGGCGACTCGAGGCTGCGAATCCTCCTCGGTCTCTTCTCCGCGCAGACCCTCGTCGCTGGAGCACTCACGGTCTTAATCGTGGTCATGGCGTTCGAGCTGCTCGATATGGGCGAGTCCGGGGTCGGCTTCCTGAACTCCGCGATCGGGGTCGGAGCGTTGATCGGATCGATCATCGCCATCTCGCTCGCTGGCATGCGCCGGTTGAGCCCGGCCTTCATCGGGGGCCTCGTGCTCTGGGGGATTCCGCTTGTCCTCATCGGGCTCTGGTCCACGCCGGCTCTCGCCCTCGTGCTCCTCGCGATCGTCGGAGCGGGCAACTCGCTCGTGGACGTCGCTCTCTTCACCCTCATCCAGCGTGCAGTTCCCGACGAGGTGCTCGCGCGGGTCTTCGGCGTGATCCAGTTCCTGTGGATCGCGACGTTCGGCCTCGGAGGAATCATCGTCGTGCCGCTCGTCGACTGGCTCGGCGCCGACGGCGCGCTCGTCGTCGCCGGTGCCTTTCTGCCAGTTCTCGCCCTCTTGACCGGCCGCCACCTTTATCGCTTGGATGCAGCGGCAGAGGCACCGGGGCCGGGGCTCTCGCTCCTGCGCTCCATTCCGATCTTCGCCCCGCTCCCCGGCACGCCGCTCGAGCATCTCGCCGCACGGCTGGTTCCGCTTCGTGTCGACGCGGGCACCGTCGTCGTCCGACAGGGCGACTCGGGCGACCGTTTCTACGTCGTCGTCGAGGGTGAAGTGGACATCGCCGTCGACGGCGAGACGGTGTCCGAGCTCGGCCCCGGCGGGTACTTCGGGGAGATCGCACTCATTCGCGACGTGCCAAGAACGGCGACAGCTACCGCTCGTACCGCGGTAGTGCTCTACGCGCTGGAGCGCGAGGACTTCCTGGCCGCGGTCACCGGGCATGCGCCGAGCGCGGAGGCCGCGGAACACGTCGCGAGCGCCCGCCTGGCGAGCGTTCCACCCACCGGCGCCCACCTCCCCGCCTAAGAGTGTGACTCGAGCACCGAACGAGTTCGAGTCGCGTCTGCGGGAGTACGTCTTCGAGCGCTCGGAGGAGTCGAAAGCCCTGCGGGTCGGCGAGAAGGAGGTTTCCGAGCAGGCGGCGATCGTCGCTCGCTACGCGGATCTCTTCACGGACGAGCAGCGGGAGGCTCTGCGTTAAGCAGAGCTGGCGGAGCCCGACGCCGACGGTCGCGAGCGCCTGTACCGCCTCCGGCAGACGTGCGAGTCAGGGATCGTCACAGCCCGTCTCGCTCCCCTTCAAGACGAGCTTCAGAACGCGGAGCTCGCTGCCCGGGTCGAGTTTCGCGGCGAGGAGCTCCCGCTTCGCGCCGCCTCCGCACGGATGGGCACTCTGCCCGACTACGCCGATCGCGAAAAGCTCGGCCGCGTCGCCTGGGACGGCTCCGCCGAGCTCAACGAGCGACGTCTCGACCTGGTGCGTGCGACGGAGAGCATCAAAGGTGAGCTCTCCGGCGAGCTCGATCCCGTCGCTCGCAACGAAGCCGAGAAGGGCATCTCGCTGCACCAGCTCGCGGACGTGCTCGCCGGGGTGCGCGATCTCGCCGCAGCCGCGTACGACACGCTTCGCGAGCGCTGGCTCGACCGCCTGCTGGGGATGGACCGCGCGCACCCGACCTCCTCGTGCCACGCGGCATACGTCTTCCGCCTCACTCCGCTGGCGGACGTCTACACGAAGGAGCGCGCTACCGACATCTGCCTCGCGACGTTGCGTAACCTCGGCTTCGACCTCGATGCAGACCCGAATATCCGCACGGACCTGGAGGATCGTCCGCAGAAGGCGCCGCGTCCGAGCGTCATCGCGTCGGATCCGCCGACGGTTGTCCACCTGATAACCCGTCCGCTCGGAGGGCTACAGGACTACCAGGACTTCCTCCACGAAGCTGGCCACGCGCTCCACTACGCGGGCTGCGACCCGGCGCTGCCGTATTCGTTCCGCGTGCTCTCACGGGACTACGCGCTGACCGAGATCTACTCGTACGTCGTCCAGAGCATTGCCAGGGAGCCGGGGTGGCATGCCGGGCACTTCGGCCTCACGTCACGCGAAGCCGAGACGAACGCCGAGGCGGCCCGCTTCCTCGACGTCTTCATGTTCCGGCGCTATCTGGCAAAGCTGCAGTTCGAGCTCGAGTTCTGGTCGCGTTTCGCGACGGACGGCGGATCGTCCGGTGGGTACGCAGAGCGGCTGACCGAGTCGACAGGGCTGGCGTACCGCGCGGATCGTTATCTCGCCGACATGGACTCGGGGTTCTACTCCGCCGACTATCTGAGAGCGTGGATCCGCTCGGCGCAGCTTCGCGCGCGCCTGCGCGATGACATCGGGGAGGACTGGTGGCGGAGCAGCGAGACGGGCGAACTCCTGAGACAGCTCTTCCGCGAGGGTCTGAAGCCCTCGAGTGAGGACGTCGCTGCCCGTCTCGGATTCGAGCCCTACGACATCGGGCCGCTCGCGGCCGAGCAGAGCACGCCCCCGCTCGAGTCTGTCGCCGACTGATCAGGCAGTCGGCCGCTCGATGAAGCTGATGCGCCCGCTCGTCTCGAGCACCGCCCACTCCACGCCGTCGAGCGACGCGATACCTTCCTGTCGCGCCGCGGCCAAGAGCTCGCCGAGCGTGATCCTGTTACTCGCGAGGTTCCTCTCGATCGGCTTGCCATCCTGGACGACGATCACCGGCTCGCCGTCGAGCACCGGTCTCAGGAACGGCAGCCTGAAGCTTCCGTACGAGACGACGACCGTGAGCACGGCGATCGTGCCGCCCGCGAGCACGAGCCCGGTCACGGAGAAGTCGTTCTGCGTCACTCCCTGTTGGACGAGGTCGCCGATCATCACGAGCAGGATCAGGTCGAACGGCTGCAACGACGCGAGCTCCCGGCGGCCAACGATCCGCGTCACGAGGAGGACGAAGAAGAACGCGAAGGTTGCGCGGAGGACGATGTCCATCAGGGCCAGATGAGCGCGGCGCGGTCGAGGGAGACCAGCAGGCGCTCGCCGTCGTAGAGGTCGACATCTTGGGATTGCGGACCTAGCGCGGTCGGATTGACCTGGAAGTGGAGGTACAGGAGGTGCTCCTCGCCCGCCGGGATTCGGCCGAGCTCGAGCGCGATACGACCGTCTCGGCTTGCCTCTCCGACGGGGGAGGGCTCGACCGTGTTGAGGGTGATGTCCTCCACCCAGCCGGGATCGAGCACGATCGTCGCGTTCTCTATCTCGTCGATCGCCACGATCCGGTAGCGCGCCTGAAAGAAGAGCCCGCCGCGAAGCTTCGTCGGAGCAGAGACCTCGAGACGTGCTGCCGAGCCCTCACCGGAGTCGACGCTGACTCGCTGGCCGAAGACGTTGAAGAGTCCGAGGACGAGGAACACGGCGAGCAGCGCGACAAGCACTCGACGCACGATCGGGCGCCGCTCGCGCCCCGCCAGGTCACGACTGTCCTCGAGCGTGAGACCTTGCGGAACGGCCACTGCCCGTGCGTTTCGGCGTTCGCGGGGCGGCTCCTACTTCTCCGCCGTCCTCCGGCTCACGGAGATGCGCCCGGCAAGATTCGAACTTGCGACCTCTGCCTCCGCAGGGCAGCGCTCTATCCCCTGAGCTACGGGCGCGGGGAGGACAAGCTTAGTTCAAAGGCTCCAGCTGCCTCGCCGGACGGCCCTTCAGGTCGAGGACAGCTTCGGGCGGCACCTCGGTACGGACGTAGGCGAGCGCGACGAAGCCGGCCTCGGGATCGCTGGCGGCACTCGTCACTCGGCCGACGATCTTCCCGTCGTGGGTCAGCTCGGCATCTGCACCGGGGCGCTCGTCGCCCTCGAGCGCGAGCACGCGCAGCGACCGGTTCGCGCGACCGCGGTAGTGCAGGCGCGCGACCGGCTCCTGACCCGGGTAGCAGCCCTTCGTGAAGCTGATCGCGCGCTCGTCGAGACCGGCCTCCGCGGGCAGCACTCGGTCGTCGAGCTCGCGTCCGAAACGGGGCGTCCTTGCGCGGATGCGGAGTCGCTCGAGCTCGCCCTCCTCGATCGGCGCCCAGTCGGGTACCTCCTCGTCGAGGACCTCGTACGCCGGCATGCCGAACTCTCGGTTGGCCACCGCGCCGGGCGGCGCTTCGCGCCCGAGGACGAGAGTGGACGAGTGCGCCTCGGGCTCGATCTCGCACTTTGCCGCGAAGCGCGATCTCACAAGCTCTGTGCGGAGTCGGCTCTCGAGCTCGGGCTCGGTCAAGAGGAGATAGTCCTGAGCCGACCGGCGGAGGGCGGTCATCGGTGCGATCACGCGCCCTTTCGCAGTCAGGAGGAGCGCCTCACACGAGTCGCCGGGCGCGAGCGCCTCGACGTCGTTCGAGAGCATCCGCTGCAGGTACGAGGCGGCGTCGGGTCCGACGACTCCAACGAATCCGCGCGGCCTGCGAGCGACCCGTAACGCTGTGCCCGGCATTGGAACTAGTGTAGGCGTCATGTTCAGGAGCAAGGCCGAGCGCAAGGTGATCGAGGCGGGATACGATCCCGCGCGACTCCCCCCGGGTCAGTACCTCACGGAGAAGTGGCCCGTGCTCCACGCCGGCTCCATTCCGGACGCTGACCTAACGACGTGGGACTTCTCGGTGACGGGCGAGGTCGACAACCCCATCCGGCTCACCTGGGACGAGCTCAACCGACTGCCCAAGGTCGAGGTCACCCAGGACATCCACTGCGTCACGCGCTGGAGCAGGTTCGATGCGAGCTTCGAGGGCGTTCCCTGGAGCGCAGTCGAGGATCTTGTCGAGCCGAAGTCCTCAGCCCGGTTCGTCGTGGCCCACTCGGAGCAGGGATACACGGCGAACGTTCCGATCGCGTTCTTGCGCGATCCACTTGCGCTTCTCGCGACACACGCTGATGGCGCGCCGCTCACGCCCGAGCATGGCTGGCCGCTGCGGCTCGTGATTCCGGGCAAGTACTTCTGGAAGAGCGCGAAATGGCTGCGAGGGATCGAGCTCAGCTCGGTCGACCGCCCAGGGTTCTGGGAGCGCTACGGCTACCACAACGACGCCGACCCGTTCGAGGAAGAGCGCTACGCCTTCTGAGGCTGCAGTGTCGAAATGCCCCGGACGGGGGACGACCGAGCGCCGCGCATCGCCGAAAACCTGAGCAACCCATCCACCCCCAGTTCTTCCCCCTCTTGAGCGGCCGTCCCAGCGGTCGCTCTTTTTTGTGGCGGAGGAAACCATGTTTCCCCCGCCGGCCCCCTTCTTTGGCGCTGTTCACGGGTTAGCCGCGGATTGGCCTCCCGGGCGAATGAATCGCCCTCCGGCCCTCGCTCACGGTGCACCGATGGCGCGTATCTGCGCAGGACACACTTGCGGCCGGAGGGCGGTTTATCCGCCCGGGAGGCCAGGCGCGGAAGCTGGGTGCACTACGAAGAGAAAGGGGGGTACGCGGGGGGGGACATCGTTTCCACCCGCGAAGCGTGCGCGACGCCGATCATCGAGTCGCGCGTCACGAGCGCTGACAGCTCCTCCTCATCCAACGCCTCGGTGCCCGCGGGACGCCGAGGGATCACGAGGTAGCGAATGTCGGCGGTCGAGTCGACCACACGCAGCTCGACGTCGTCTGCGAGCGCGACCCCGAACTCGGCCAGCACGCCGCGCGGGTCGGAGACAGCCCGCGAGCGGTAGGGAAGGCTCTTGTACCAATCGGGCGGCGGGCCGAGAAGCGCCTTCGGGTAGCAGGAGCAGAGCGTGCAGACGACCAAGTGGTGCACGGTGGCGGTGTTCTCGAGGGCGACGACGACCGGTGATGGTCCTGGGTCGAGGCCGAGCTCGAGCGCGGCGGAGCGCGCGTCTGCGAGCAAGCGCTCCTTGAACTCCGGATCGATCCAGGCACGCGCGACGAGCCGTGCGCCGTCGGCGGGCGAACGTGAGACGAGCCAGTCGATCCGTTGACGCACGTCCTCGACGCGGATCGCGCCTTTCTCGACCAGCAGCTCCTCGAGTGCTCGCACCCGCGCTGCCGCTGCGGGCTCGTCGCCGCTCGCGATCGGCGTGTGCGCGTGCTCGTGCTCGTGGTCGTGACCGGTCACTCCGCGTCCTCCAGCCAGTGCTCGAAGACGTCCGCGTACAAGCGGTCGGCGCCGCGGCCCGAATAGCCGGGCCAAACGTCACGCTGAGCGAAGCCGACCAGATAGAGCGGCTGCTTCGGGCTCCCGTCCGCACCGTAGGCGCACGTCTCCGGGTTCGGAAAGGACGCGTGCACGCGCTCGATGGTGCCCGTTTTGCCCTTCAGGTATCCGGGAGTGCGGTGATGACCTTGGTGCGTACGGGAATCGACCCGCACTCGCTGGCCGGTGCGATACCTCACGTCGCGAGCCTTCGGTCGACCTCGCCAGGCTCGAGCACGCCCTTCTCCGTGAGAATCGTCTCCATCGAGTGGAGCCAGCGCTCGTAGTACGACGCATGCTCGTAGTCCTCGGGCGGCATGCTCTCGATGCCCCGCCGCAGCTCGTCCACGTTCATCAATCGTCGGCGCAGGAGAGCGCCAACCAGCGCGTCTGCGAGCAATTCCCAGTCGGCGAGCTCGTGCTCGCTCCGATCGATCGGAGCGTCGATCGGCCATCCACCACGGTCGTGCACGGCTGGGTCCACGAACGCGATGGTACCGCCCCCTTCCTAGAGGCTTGATGTGGGTTCAGCGTCCGTCATAAGCCACGAGCGCGCGAGGAGGGCGACCAGTGAGGGCGTTGAGCAGCATGCCGAGGGTCAGCGCGAGCAGCCGCTGAACGATGCGCTGCGCCAG
>JACCWU010000319.1 GCA_013697465.1 Actinomycetota bacterium
CGGTTGTGTCGTGAGTCTCGGCCATCGCGGCGGAGCCTAACGAGGGCGGGCGGCCGAAGCCGCCCGCCTCGATCGAAGAACCGGAGAGCCCTACGGCGTGCGCTGAAGGATGAACAGGCCGTAGTCCATGTCGCTTCCCGTGACGTAGGTCTTGCCGTCGCGGACAAACGTCTCGATGCCCCAGAACTCGTTCCCGCCGGCATCCGGGCCGGTGCCGTCCGTATCGGGATCGATGAATCCGCCCGTCTCCTCGAGAACGCACGGTGGGCTACCCCCGGCACCGGTGCACGCGATCCGCAGCGCGCGGATCCCGCCCGAGTAGTACGACAGGTATGCACGCAACGCGTCCGTCTTGTCCGTCGCGACCTCGTGGACCGAGAGCGCACCGAAGCCCTCCGCGAAGTCCTCGTCCATCGCCTCCGGGATGGCGAACGTGTCGAGCTCCGTCAGCGTCCAATTCGAGGTGTTCAGGCCGTACAGGTGGACGTAGCCCCAGCCGTCGAAGGTCGCGGCGACATCCGTCAGCGGGTCCCCGATCGTGCCCACCGGGATTCCCGACGGCTGCTGCGTGTCGTCCAGGCACGCCGCAAGATCGAACGTCTTGTCGAACATCGCGAAGCCGTTCTCGCGGCCCATGAACAGTACGGGGATGCCAGCGTCGACAGCGGGTCCGAAGACGCCGGTGCAACCGTCCGCACCCTCGCGGTTCATGATGATCGCCGCCTCGTAGCCACCCGCAGCTTCGACGACCGCGAGCTTCTCCGTGAAGAGACAGACGCCTCGCTCGACGACGGCGATCTGCGTCGTACCGAGGGCGGGCGCGGGCGGCACCACGTCTCCGGGGCACGCAAGGCCGACGAAGACCGTCGTGCCGCTCAGGCCGATGACGTCGTCCGGATCCGTGTTGGAGCCGAGGCCGCCGCGGAACGAGAGCGGGGTGCCGTCGTTGTCGATGGTGAGCTGCAGCCGGAACGGATCGAAGTCCTCGTCCGTCGCGATGACGAAGCGGTCGTCCAGGTTGAACTCCGCCTGGTGGCCGTTGCCCTCCGGGGTCAGCGCCACGCCGGTCTGCGCGAAGAGCTCCGGGTCGATCGCCGGATAGTCGGTGTCGCTCAGGAACACCGGGCTCGCCGGATTCGTGACGTCGACGAGGATATAGCCGCCGTCCCAGTACGAGAGCAGCATGATGAAACGCGCGTTGGCTCCGGTGCCGAACTGCTTCACGACCATGTCGTGGAGGAACGAGTCCGTGAGCCCGAGCTCCGGCTGCGAGACCTCGTACTGGTTGAGATCCACCTCGGTGACGAGGGACGGCCGCTTCGGATCCGTGACGTCGAAGATGTCGACGTCCTCCGCTTCCATGTCGTCGGTCGCGACGAGGTACGCCTTGTCACCCGCGTCCCACAGAAACGCGCTGTGGTACTGGTTGGCCATCCGAGGCCGGTTGCGGTCGCCGTCGACCGTGATGTCTCCCTCGAGCTCCGAGAGCTTCTTCGGCTTGAGCGGATCGGTGATGTCCCAGAGCGAGTAGCCGCCCCGGCCGTTCTTGCCGCAGATCTCGTGGTTCATCACCAGGATGTCACCGGTGAAACGAGGGGTGGTGACGGTCAGCGCCTGCATCCCCTCCCCGACCAGTGTGTCCTGGCGCGTCGCGATGAAGCCGACTTCCCGTGGCGCGGCCAGATTCGAGATGTCGATCACCCACACGCCTCCGTCGGGCGAATTCTGACCACCCGTCTCCGGGCCGGCGCAGTCGGGTGCGCCCCATTTCGCGACGTACGCGTAGTTCTTGAGGATGGTGTGGTCGGCGACGACGTCATTCGTCGCACCGCTCACCTTGACACTGCCGACGAGCTGCAGGTTGCCCCAGGTCCCGTCGGCATTGGCAAATGCCGGCGGGAGCAGATGGTCGTCGCTCTCCGGGTCGTGCTGGGCGCCGGCGGAGCCCACAACGACCGCGGACACGAGGGCTGCCGTCAACAGCAGCACGATGCTCCTAAGTCTCATTTCCCCTCCTCCTTGGGTTGAATCGACCTCGAGTAAGGTTGAATCGACCTCGAAGGCCGCTTCCCGTTATTCGGGAGCCTAAACCTCCCGCGTTGCGGTGACTAGGGTTGGGCGATGCCCATTCCGGTCGACCGCTCGACGACGTGGCCGTACGAGGACGGAGAGCCTGGACCGTTCTCGTACTCACGCTTCTCTAGCCCCACTGTGGCCGAGGCCGAGCGCGCCCTCGGAGAGCTCGACGGCGGCGAGGCGCTCCTCTTCGCTTCCGGGGCGGCGGCGACGACGAGCCTGGCGCTCGCATTCCTCTCGCCCAGCCGAACGGTCGCGCTCGCCGAAGGCGCGTACTACGGGACCGGAGTGCTCTTCGAGGAGCTGTCGCGCTGGGGTGTGCGCTGCGTCGAGTTCGACCAGACGGGAGCTCCCCCCGACGGCGTCGATCTCGTCTGGGTCGAGGCACCGTCGAACCCCTTCCTCACGATGCCCGACTTGCCGGCGATGGCGGCGCATCCGGCGCCCGTCGTCTGCGACTCCACCGCGGCGACGCCGGTTCACCTGCGCCCGCTCGAGCACGGCTGTGACTTCGTCCTGCACTCGGCGACGAAGTTCCTCGCCGGACACGACGACGCGCTCGTCGGGGCAGTCGTCTGCCGCAAGCCTGAGGACGCCGCGCGATTACGCGAGCTCCGCACGCGCACCGGTCCGGTGGCGGCGCCCGACGTGGCATGGCTCCTGCTGCGCGGACTCGCGACGCTGGAGGTGCGCGTCGCACGCCAGACGGAGACTGCGCGGTCGATCGCAGAGCGCCTACGCGGTCACCCGGCGGTCGCGACGGTTCGCTACCCGGGATTCGGCGGGCTGCTGTCCTTCGACGTCGAGGACGCCGACACCGCTCGGAGCGTCGAGACCGGCACGACGCTGATCGCCAACAAGACCAGCCTCGGCGGCGTCACCTCGCGGATCGAGGCGCGCTTCCGCTGGGAGGGAGACCGGGTCCCGCCGGGGCTCCTACGCCTCTCTCTGGGACTCGAGGATCCCGATCTGCTCTGGGCCGACCTCGAGCGAGCGCTCGGAGGCCCGTAGAACGTGGGCTTCCTCGACCGTTTTCGCCAGAAGCGTCCGCCGGGCCCAGAGCTCGACCTGCTCATCCTCGCGAAGCTGCGAGGCCGCGGCGCCGACCTCACCAAGCCGCGCCACATCGTCTTCTTCTCGTACTTCGCGGACGAGGCGGCGGCCCGGAGCGCCGCCGCGGCGGTCGAGCCAGCGGGGTACGAGGTCACGGTCGCCGCGCCTGGCGAGGACGTGCGCGAGTGGGCCGTGCGAGCCGAGACCACCCGAGTCGTCGACGAGTCGAACGTCGCGGCGTTCCGGGCGCAGTTCGAGCGCGTGGCCGCCGAGCACGGCGGCGAGTACGACGGTTGGGAAGCGGCGGCCGAGCCGTAAGAAAGACGGCCGCTCCCGCTACTCTGGGAGCATGCTCTTCACGCGCAAGTCGAGAGACCTGCCTACCGTCGATCAGGCGCTGCCGGGCCGCGAAACCCCCAGCCCGGTTCCAGACCGCCACTTCGTCCTCGGGACGCCGATCGCTCCACCCTTCCCCGCGGGGCTCGAGCGGATCGGGGTCGGGATGGGCTGCTTCTGGGGTGCCGAGCGGTTGTTCTGGCAGGCGCCGGGTGTGTACACGACCGCCGTGGGGTACGCAGGCGGGCTCACACCGAACCCGACGTACCAGGAGGTCTGCTCGGCCGGCACCGGGCACGCCGAGGTCGTGCTCGCCGTCTTCGATCCCGCGAAGACGAGCTACGAGGAGATGCTCCGGATGTTCTGGGAAGGCCACGACCCCACCCAGGGGATGCGCCAGGGAAACGATGTCGGCACGCAGTACCGGTCGGCGATCTACTGGGAGACGGACGACCAGCGCGACGCGGCGCAGGCGTCTCGGGAACGATTCCAGGCGGAGCTCACGAAGTCGCGCTACGGCCAGATCACGACGGAGATCGCCGAGGCCGGACCCTTCTACTACGCCGAGGACTACCACCAGCAGTACCTCGCCAAGAACCCGAACGGCTACTGCGGCATCGGCGGCACGGGCGTCTCCTGGCCGGTCGGCGTCGCGACGCTCGATCGCGCGTAGTCGCGGCGCGCTAGCTCTGCCGGATCTGCGTCCAGGCCGCCTGCCACTCGTCCCAACCTACGCAGGTCTCTTCGCTGTCCGGATCGCCGCAGTCCTCGGCCGGCGCGGTCGCGTACAGGACGTCGTCCCACCAGAGCTCGTCGTCCGCGTGAAGCTCGGCGCAGTGGTCAGGGTTCGCCGTGAGCTCGCAGGCGGTGAGGTTGAACGGGGCGTGACCGAGATCCTCCGAGAGATCGGCCTGTACGCGCGCCGAGGCGACGTAGTCCAGCCACAGATACATGCAGTTCGGATGAGCGGCGTTCGACGAGATCATCCACGTGTCGAACCAGCCTGTCGTTCCCTCGTCGGGTTTCACGGCCGCGACCTGCACGCCCGTTCGCTCGACGAGATCGACCTGTCCGGGCCACGTCATCCCGACGAGGCTCGTTTCGGCGACGAATGAACGAGCTTGGTCCGCTTCGTGCCGTGTCCAGTACTCGCCGACGTGCGGGTTGAGGCGTCGGACGAGAGAGACGGAAGCCCTGAACTGCCGCTCGTCCAGCTGGTACGGATCCTCGATTCGAAGCTCTGGTCGCGCTGTCTTCAGGTACAGCGCCGCGAGGGCGATCAGCATCGGGTCGTCGTAGATCGTGAGCCTACCCACGTACCTCCCGGGCCTCTCCCAAATCGCCCCCCAGCTCGTCAGTGGCTCAGGAAGCACATCCTCCCTGAAGAGCAGGAGAATCGGGGCGCGGCCCTCGGGCACGCCGAAGGGACCGTCTTCGGAGCCCTGCTGCGGCAAGCTCTCGATGCCCTCCACGAGCTCGCCGTAGCCGGGTACCAGCTCAGTGTCGATTGGGGCGACGTCGCCGCTCGCGATCAGGAGAGCCGCCGCGGTACCGGTGGCGGAAACGCCGTCGAAGTCCTCGCTCCGGACGAGATCGACCAGGCCCTGCGAGGTCGTGGCCGTCGTCGCAGTCACGCTGCAACCCGTCTGACGGGCGAATGGGGCGACCAGCGACTCGGACGCATGGCCCGGCGAGATCGCGAGCTCGAGCATTCCTTCCTGCCTGGCCAGTCTCTGAATCGCGCGTAGCGAGCCGCCGAGATCGTCGTCAGCGCCGCACGACGCAGCGACCGTGGCGAGCGCCGCAGTGACCATGCCGAGGAGAACCCATGAGGCAGTGCGCCGTCGTGCACCCATACGGGTTCCTGCTCCTCCGATCGCTCGATTCCTTCCTCGAGCTTGCACGAATGTCGCGCCCCTCGGCTGGAGCTCTAGGGCTCGGCGTCGACCGTCGCCGCAACCGATCCTTCGGCGGTCGCTCCGCGGTCAGGCCTGTGCCGCCGGCGATCCGCGCGGCGAGCGGGCCTCTCGAACCGCCTCGTCGTGAAAGGCCACGGAGAACCACTTGGTGCTGTATTCGTCGATCGGCCTTCAAGCTCTCCGTATACGCGGCGCTCGGCGCGACGGCCATCGCGCTCGTGCTCGGCACGCTCGCAGCGATCGCGGTGGCCCGCTACCGATTCTTCGGTCGCGAGGCAATCAGCTTCGCGGTGATCCTTCCGATCGCGCTCCCGGGGATCGTCACCGGCTGGCGTTGCAGGCGACGGTCATCGACGTGCTCGGCCCGGTGGGCGCGTCCTTCGGTCTTGACGACGATCATCGTCGGTCATGCGACGTTTTGCGTGGTCGTCGTCTACAACAATGTCATCGCCCGCATGCGACGGACGGCCGGGTCCCTCGACGAAGCTTCGGCTGACCTGGGCGCGGACAACTGGCAGACGTTCCGCTACGTGATGCTTCCGCAGATGCGCACAGCGCTGCTGGCAGGTGCTCTGCTCGCCTTCGCGCTCTCGTTCGACGAGGTGATCGTGACGAACTTCACCTCGGGTGCACAGCAGACCCTCCCGATCTGGATCTTCGCCCAGCTCTCCAACGCGTAGTCCTGAAAGACCGTGTTGACGGGGCGGTCGTACGGCGGGAGCTGCGACATGTCCTTGCCGCCCAGCTCGATCGTTCCCTCGTCCGGAGGCTCGAACCCCGCGATCATGCGGAGCGTCGTCGTCTTTCCCGAGCCCGAGGGGCCGAGCAGCGTGAAGAACTCGCCGGGAGCGATGTCCAGGTCGACGGCGTCGATAGCCGTGACATCGCCGAATCTCTTGGTGAGCCCTCGAACGCGGATGTCCGCCGGCGCCTCGGCCGGAGGGACTTGGAGTGCTCAGCCACCGGCTCCGAGAGCCTCCTCGAGGATGGCGAGGCCCTCGTCGAGATCCGACTCCGCGATGGTCAGAGCCGGCAGCAGGCGGATCACGTTTCCGTAGAGACCGCAGGAAAGCAGGATGAGTCCCCGCTCGAACGCCTCCGCTACGACTGCTTTGGCGCGATCCGGGGACTGCTCGGCGAACTCGAATGCGAGCATCGGGCCGAGGCCGCGAACCTCGCCGATCTCGGGATGGCGCGCTGCGATGTCGTCCAGCCGTGCCCTGAGTCCCTCACCGAGCGATCTCGCTGCGGCGAGGAAGTCAGGCTCGGAGACGATGTCGAGAACCGCGACCGCAGCGGCACACGAGAGCGGGTTGCCGCCGAACGTGCCTCCCAGGCCTCCGACGTGGACCGCGTCCATGATCTCGGCTCGGCCAGTAACCGCCGCGAGCGGCAGCCCCCCACCGAGCGACTTCCCGGAGACGACGAGATCCGGCTCGACCCCGTCGTAGTGGTCGACTGCCCACATCTCGCCGGTACGGCCGACTCCCGATTGCACCTCGTCGTCCACGTACAGGATCCCGTGAGCGCGACAGAGCTCCTGCAGCCGGAGGAGGTAGTCCCCGGGCATCGAGATGAAGCCGCCCTCACCCTGCACCGGCTCGAGGACAACGCATGCGACCGACTCCGGAGCGACGTCGCTCTTGAAGAGGTGCTCGAGTGCAGCGATCGCGTCATCCGACGAGATGCCGCGGTACGGGTACGGGGCGGGCACGCGATACAC
>JACCWU010000144.1 GCA_013697465.1 Actinomycetota bacterium
GAGTTCGGCAGCGACGCCCTGCCGCGCACGCTGACGACCAGCCAGGCAAGTGCGAGCCCGACGGTCAGGAGGCCCAGGTAGTTGGTCGCCTCGACGAGATTCGAGCCGTGCAGGCGAGCTTCGTGGAAGCCGTCGACCCACTCGCCGAGAAGGAGGTTTCGCGCGGCGGGGACCAGCAGCTCGTGCACCCGAACCCCATATCCGGAGACGTCCTGCACGGTGCGCTCGAGCCCCGCCCCCCGTCCGACGCCCGAGAGAACGGATCCGACTCCGACGACGAGGCTCCCGGCGAGCGCGCTTGCGATCGCGCCGACGACGAGCCGTGCGCTCGCCCGCGCCCTCGCCGTGAGCGCGACGCCGATCGTGAACGCGGCCGTGGCGATCACGGCCATCGTTCCGAAGTAGCCGGAGGTCAGCCAGCAGGCGAGCGTCGCCGCTCCGACGAACGCGTATCGCGGCCACGAGGGTCGCCGCGCGGCCGCGACGAGCGCGATGAAGAGCAGCGGCAGCACCTCGAGGTGCACGAGCGACGCATGCTCGCCGCGTGCGATGTGCCAGGGAAAGACGATGTACACGAGCCCCGCCCACGCGGACACGAGCACGTTGCATCCGAGGTACCGCGCAAGCAGGTACATCGCGGCGCCCGAGAGGACATAGCCGGAGAGAAGCGCGATGTTGTACGCCGCGACCGCTCCGACGAGGGTCGCCACGAGGTACGTCGGGTAGTAGGGAAGCAGCCACTGGAGGTTGAGGCCGTTCCCTTCGTCCCACCCGAACGGCGCGCCCGTGAGCGTGTGGTGGGTCGAGCCGAGCAGGTGGAAGCCGCTCTCGTTCTCGAGGCGCCAGAGCCACGCGACGCTGGCAGTCGAGTCCGAGCCCGGGTTGCCGACGATCGTCGAGCCGAGGTGGGCGACGACGGGCCAGAAGAGCACGCAGACGACAGCGGTCGCGCCGCCGAGCACGAGGAGCGCCTCCACGGCGACGCGGCGGACCCGCGCGTCGGCGACGGCGCCGAAGCGCCGCAATCCCGCGCGGACAGCCGGCCCGCTCGGCTCGACGAGGAGCTCATGGGCGACCAGGAGCGCCGCTCCTACGACGACGTCCGCCCAGATGACACCTCGCACGCTGCCCGGCACGAGCGCGAGGACGGCGATCTGCACGGGCACGACGGCCGCGACGGTCCAGGCGTAGCGCGTCTCCCCCCGCGAGAGGTGAAACCCGACGAGGACGTTCGCGAGCGCGAAGAGCCCCATCGCGAGGGTGAACGGCACGAGCAGGCTGCCGCCGTCCGCGAACTCCCCGCCGAAGCTCGTGTGCACGAGCCCGCGTCCCGTCGCGGCGTAGAACAGCGTGAGCACGGCCGCGAACCCCGCCGTCACGAGCAGCGAGCGGCCCAGGATGTCCGCCGTGTCCTCGCCGCGGGCCTGACGGGCGGCGGTGCGCGGGAAGAGCACGGCGAGGATCGTCGCCGGCAGGAAGAACGCAAGCCGCGCGAACGCGGACGCAACCGCATACTCGCCGGCCTCCTCCGACGTGAAGCGCGCCTTGACGACGAGCAGGTCGATGTTCGTGAGGACGGCGATGCCGACGAGGCCGAGGAGAACCGGCCCCAGGTAGCGGAGAAACGGGCGCAGGTCGGGACGCGCGACACTTGCTCCCCGGCTCAGCGACTCGCGGAGCAGGGCGACGGCGATGGCGGCGGCCGCCAGCGCTCCGGCGACTGTGGCAAGCACTGCCCCGCCGAGCCTGTAGCCCGCCCCCGCTACGAGGCCGAGCAGGACGAGCCGGAGGGCGAACGGGAGGACGTACATCCCCGCGAGCGCGTGGAAGCGCTGGTAGCCCTGGAGCACACCGAGCGCAATCGGGAAGACGAGCGCCGAAGCGAGTCCGCTCGCGGCCAGCGCGACGGCGCCCGTGGACTCGATGTTCAGCAGCTCGCGCAAGGGCAGGACGAGCGCGAACGCCACGAGCGTGAGCGGCGCCGTCGCGATCAGCCCGAGCCGCAGCGCCGCTCGCCCGAAGCCAGCCGCCCCGTCCACATCTCCCAAGGCAACCCGTCGCGAGACCTCCCGCGAGACCGCAAGCTGAAAGGCGCCCGTCGGCAGCAGGACCACCGTCAGCAGCCCGAGGAGCGCTGCGAGCGCTCCGTAGTCGTCGCTTCCGAGCAGGCGGCCCGAGACGAGGAGGAAGACGTAGTTCAGGCCGGTCGCGAGCAGAGACGCCGAGGCGATGAGCGCTCCGCTGCGCGCGCCGCTCGCCGGGCTTCTCCCGCCCGGGTCCCAGGCCGCATCCGCGTCCGTGCGGCTCCTCCCGGGCATCCGGGGAGTATGCGCAGGCTCCTCGACGGCACGCCGCCTGCACCTCCGGCGGGTCAGGCGGCGCGCTGCTCCTCGTCTCTCGACCCGAGGAGGCCGGCCAGGCCGAGGAGGACGAACGCCGGCGCGACGGGGAGGACGAAGTGCCGGTCGGCGAAGAGCCCCAAGGCGTTCAGCGCGACGACGAGGAACGCGGCCGAGCTCAGGCCCACGAGCGTCCGGGAGCCGCGAGGTCTCCGAAGTGCGATTGCCACGAGACCGAGCGCGATCCAGAGGACGGGTCGCGGAAACCAGCGCGAGAGCTGGTTGAGCCGAAGTTCGAGCTCCGCGTTACCCGTGCGATCGGGAAGCGCGCCGAAGAGCTCCTCGCGCCGCCGGACGATCTCCTCGAAGCGGGGTCGCATGCTCGGCTCCGCGAACGAGAACCGGAACTCGGTCGGCGACGTCCAGACCTGTTTGATCGCGTTGTCGGGCCGCGAGATCCAGACGACCTGGCCTCCGGGAATCGGCTCGCCCTCGGTCGGCTCGGGCAGGTCTGCGCCTCCAGCGGCGGTCGCTGCGCTGCCCGCCTCGGTGCCCTCGTCGCTCGATCGGAAGAGCGACTCGCTGAGCTGGAGCCAGACGGTCTCGACGACGCCGGACGCATACTTCGCCGGCTCCGCCCGGACGGCCTCGACGCCGGCGTCTCGCAGCACCGAGTAGTCGGTGTCCCAGCCGAAGACCTGGTCGGAGAGGAGGTAGAAGTCCTCGTGGATCCGGAAGCTGCCGCTCGCGAAGACTTCATCGACGGTGACGTCGTACGAGCGATACGGCTCACGGGTGACGAGGTGCGTCTCGACCGCTTCGGCCAGACGCCGCGACGCGGCCCCGTTCTCGGGCGAGACGATGCGATCGGTGATGAACGCCCGGTAGAAGGGGATCACCGCGTTGCCCCCGCGGGCGAGCGCGTACTCGTCGTAGCGCACGCCGTTGTGAGCCGTCCAGCCGGCGAGCGGGAGCAGCGCCGCCGCCGCGAAGGCGCCGGCCCAGACCGTTCGGGAGCGGAGCGGGCCGGCGAGCGCCAGCGGGAACAGCGCGAACACGAGGAGAACGGCGTTCCCGGGGCGGATCAGCGCCACGAGCGCGACGCCGGCTCCCGCGGCGGCGAAGCGCCCCGCCGAAGGTTGCGCCGCGGCCCGGACGAGCAGCAGCGCCCAGAGTGCGAAGCCGGCCGCGAAGAGCGGCTCGCTCGAGAGCTCGTGGAAGAGGAGGCCGTAGGCCGGGTAGACGAGAAGCGCCGCCGCGACGGCCAGCGCCGTCCAAGGGCCGAAGTGGCGTGCGGCCGCGCTCCACGCAACCACCGAACCGGCATAGAGGACGGCGAGCAGCGGTTCCACGAGCGCCCCATCGAGTACGTCGAGCGAGACGCCTGCGACCACCGGAGTAACAGGCGTGCGAAAGAGGAGCGACCACGGCAGGAGCGGGTCGCCGTCGAAGAGCTGGAGGTACGCGTAGACGTACTCGTCCAGGTCCCGGCCCGCGGTCAGCGGCCAGCCGATCGCCCGTACGGCATATACGACCAGCGCACTCGCAAAGAGGGCGAGCATCCCGAGGGGCCTCGAGACGGCCCGCTCGAGAGCGGTAAGCACTCCTGTCACGACATCACGCAGCCTTTCACGGCGTGCTCTCGGAGTCCTCGGCCATCAGTGCACCCGCCACCAGCGGCGACCATCAGCGCCAAGTCGAGCATCCACCGTCCGGGTCATGGGGAGCGGGTGCTGTCGCAGGCCCGAGCGCATCCGAGGGAGCGGCCGTGAGCTCGCCCCGGTCGGCTACACCCGCTGGCGGCGCGGTGGCCCGGAAGTCAGGCTCTCGCGCTCCTCGGTCGTCCATTCGAGCAGAGGTCGTACGACTCCCTTCCACTGGCCCGTGAAGAGACCGCGGGCGGAATCGCCCTCACCCGGGTCCTGCACGTGAAACGACACGGCGTCATTGCAGCCGGCGTGCGGCCTCAGCTTCGGCGCACCGAGTGAGCACACACCCACGTCCACGCTTGCGAGGCCCTCGTTGAGCAGGTTTCCAGGAATCCATGCGGTCGCGGTGTAGTCGCCGGGCGCGGACGGCCGGTCCCAACGGGAGCTCGTGTCCATCGCGTTGAAGGCGACCTCTCCCCGAGAGTCGTACACCTTGATCTTGGGAAGGACGGGATCGCCGTCGCGGAGAACGGCGAAGGCGACCTCGATGCCGAGCGGCTGTCGGACGTCGGCAGCATCGATCAGGGCTCCATTGTCGTCCACGACTCGCACCGAGCGGAGTCGCACGAGGTCGTCCCCAGGGGCTGACGCGAGATCGGTCCAGGTGCGACTCGATCCGGTGCCCCCGACCGTCTGGAGGTACTGCGCGACGACCTCACCACTCGACCCTTCGCGTACGACGTGCCCGTGATCGAGCAGGATCGCGCGATCGCACAGCTGGGAGATCGCCTGCATGTTGTGCGAGACGAAGAGAACCGTGCGCCCGGACTCACCGAGGTCCTCCATCCGGCCGAGGCAGCGCTTCTGGAATTCCGCGTCACCGACGGCGAGCACCTCGTCGACGAGCAGGATCTCCGGCTCGAGGTGCGCGGCGACGGAAAACGCGAGCCGTACATGCATGCCGCTCGAGTAGCGCTTGACCGGCGTATCCATGAACGTCTCGATGCCGGCAAACTCAATGATGTCGGGGAGCTTGCGCGTGATCTCGCGGCGCTTCATGCCGAGAATGGAGCCGTTCAGGTAGGCGTTCTCACGCCCGGTCAACTCCGGGTGGAAGCCCGTTCCCACCTCGAGGAGGCTGCCGACCCGGCCGCGTATCTCGGCGCGCCCCTCGGTAGGCGTCGTGATACGGGTCAGCAGCTTGAGAAGTGTCGATTTCCCCGCCCCATTTCGACCTATGACTCCGAGGACCTCGCCCTTCTCGACCTCGAACGAGACATCCTTCAGCGCCCAGATCTCTTCGTGATGATGTCGATGCTCGCGCCCGAGAAGCCGCCGCGTCGCATGGACCAGCGACTCCCGAACCGTCCCGTAGCCGGCCTGCAGCTCGCCGATCCGGTAGCTCTTCGAGAGCCCCTGCGCCTCGATTGCGACCGGCATCAGATCGTGTCCGCGAAACGGGGCTCGGAGGAGCGGAAAACCGCCAGGCCGCCAACGAAAAGGGCGATGGCAACCGCCACTCCCACCGCGACCTGGCCCCAATCCGGTGCTCCCGCGCCGAGCACCGCCCAACGCCAGCCGCTGATCACTGCCGTCATCGGGTTGAACGCCAGGATCCACTGCCACTTCTCCGGAATCTCCTGAACGGCGTACGGAACGCCGGAGAGCAGCGGCAGGATGGGGAGGAAGGCCGGGAGCATGTGTGGCACGTCGCGGTAGCGCACGTTGACAGCCGAGAGTAGGAAACCGGCTCCGAGAGCCGTGACGAAGGCGAGCCCGAGGAAGAGCGGTGCCAGGATGACCTCCGGCCCGTCGGGCCAGCTCCCGTAGTACGCCATGAGTGGAAGGAGCACGCAGAGTCCGAGCGCGAAGTCGACCGCCGGCACGATCGCTGATGCGAGCGGCAGCAGCGCCCGCGGAAAGTAGACCTTGGTCACGAGCGCCATGTTCGTAACGAGGCTCACGCCCGACCCGGTGAGCGAGGACGTGAAGTACTGCATCACGAGCAGGCCCGACAAGACGAGCTCCGCATAGGGGACGTTGCCGGCCGGAAAGTTCGCGAACTTCCCGAAGACGACGACGTACACGACCGCCGAGAAGATAGGGACGAGAAGCGCCCAGGCGACTCCGAGAAAGGTCTGCTTGTAGCGAACCTTGATGTCGCGCCAGACGAAGCGGCCGAGCAGCTCGCGGTAGTGCCAGAGCTCCGGAACGTCCAGGTGTGGCCGCCGAGGCGAGGGCCGGATGACCGTAACCCGATCGACCCGCTGTTCCGTTTCGAGCGCCTCTTCAGGCCGCGGCTCGACGAGGTCACCGACCTGAACCTCGGTGTCCGTCATGTCACCGATGCTAGCGGGAGCGCCTGCCGAGGCGGCCAGCGATGCGGGACAGCTTCCTGCGTAGACGCTGGGAAAAGCCAGATTCGAGCTCGGCGAGGCGACGCTCGAGGTCCTGCACCTGACGCTCGAGCACCGTGATGTCCACCTCTCCCAGCTCCGCGCACTCGACCGCGTAGGCCGCATCGTCGACCACGTCCGGAGGGCGTAGCACGAGGCGACTCTTCCCGTCGTCCGGGAGGGAGAACTGCCGCGCCGGAGCGCCCGCCTCCTTCGGGGACGAGATTCGAAGCGTGCGGAGCGCATCGCGCAGACGTGTGTCGACGACCAGGGCGCCGTCGTCGAGCGCTCTGGCGAGCGCGTCATCGCCGACGATGCCCTCGAGGTTCGTTCGCTCGGCGGATTCGATGTGGAACCGGAGGACCTCGATCGGATACCACGCTCGCAGCGGGACACGACGCCCGCCGCTGGCGATCCCTCGTGGCCCGACGTTGATCCGAGAGTCGGCGCGAAAGACGGGCCTGAGCGCCGACTCCAGAGGTTCTCGCGCCTCGTCAGCCGCAGGTCGGAGCGACCGCCGAGCGGTCATCCGTTCGGCAAACGGACGACCGTCGTCCGGACGAGGTACGAAGTGGCGCACGAGTGCCTGAACGACTGTGTAGCGACCCGGAATCGCCACGAGGACGTCCTTCAGGCTTTCTGCACGCGGCCACCAGAACTCGCGCACATCCGAGTCGATCACCCAGTCCGCGCCGAAGTCGGTCGCGGCCAGGCGGGCCATGCGGGTGCGCCAGCCACTCTCCTGCACCTCTCCGCATTCCCGGATCAGGTGCAGGTGCCCGTCGCGCTCGTACGAGCGGAGGATCTCTGTCGTGCCGTCCTGCGACTCGTTGTCGGTCGCGATCACGAAGTCGACGCCGGCGTTCAGGTGATAGGCGATCTGCGCATCGACGATGTCCGCCTCGTCTCGAGGCATGAGGGTCAGGACGAGCTTCATCGCGGCGCAGTCTTACCCGTGCTCCGGCTTCGACGCCGCAGACGGCGTGTGCGTCGGGCACGCTCCTCGACGGTGGCGACGCGGGCCCGCAGGTCGTCGACACCCCTGCAGAACCTCACGAGGTTGGCATCGAGAAGCGCAGCGGCGTCCACGGCCGGCTTGTCCTCCGGTCCGGCACGCACCGACCCGGATGCTGCCGCCTCCCCGCGAAGCACCCTCAGCGCGTCCCGCAGACGGGTATCGGCCACGAGACATCCTGCGGCGACGCCCCTCGCAAGCGTGGAGTCGTCGACGACGAGAGCGAGGTACGCCTCCTCGAGCCGTCCCTGGTCGGAAGCGTGGAGTCCCTTCACGTACTGACCTAGCGAGTGGACACCGTGAGCACGTCGTGCGTTCTTGCGCTCGTACTGCTCGAGAGTGCGGTACGGGAAGTGGAAGACGTCGGCCGGATACCAGTTGCGCAGCAGCGGCAGACGTGCACGCGCGGAATGGCCACCGTGGATCACGACGACGTCGGGATCGGCCCGGTGCGCAGCCTTGGCGCTGGGTCGATAGAGGCTGGTCGGGTCGTTGATCGGCGCCGCCGAGGTTAGGCGCACCGTCATGCGCTCGGCGAAGAAACGGCCGTCGTCCGCCCGTGGGACGAATTGGCGGGTGAGCGCCCATACGACTCCAAAGGCCTCCGGCACGGCTGCGAGCGCCTCCTTGAGAGCGCCCTCTCGGGGCATCCAGAACTCGTCTGCGTCGGTGTTGATCACCCAGTCCGCGCCGAACTCGGTCGCGGCCAGACGGGCCATGCGGGTGCGCCAGCCACTCTCCTGCACCTCTCCGCGTTCCCGGATCAGGTGCAGGTGCCCGTCGCGCTCGTACGAGCGGAGGATCTCGGTCGTGCCGTCCTGCGACTCGTTGTCGGTCGCGAGCACGAAGTCGACACCGGCGTTCAGGTGATAGGCGATCTGCGCATCGACGATGTCCGCCTCGTCACGCACCACCAGCGTCTGCACGAGCTTCATCCGATGGGGAACGCTACCGCCCACGCCGACCGTTGCCCTCGAGCGCAGCGACCCGCGCCGTCAACTCATCGACTCGCCGCCCGAAGCGGACCAGGTCGGCATCCGCGAGCGACAACACCTCCGCGGCATACGCAGCGTCCTCTCGAAGCGACGACCTGTCGAAGTGGGCGACCCCGCGGCGGACGGGTGGCCGCTGGGATCCACTTACACCTCCCCGGAGCGTGCGAAGTGCGTCGCGAAGCCGCGTGTCCTGGACGAGCAATCCGGCTGCTAGTCCGTTCTCGATGGCATCGTCGTCCAGCGCCACCCGTTCGTAGAACGCGCGGGAAATGCCCTGCCCGGCAAATGATCTCGCTCGCGCCAGGTCGCCCCGAAGGTTCTCGTGCCAGGCCGCGAGGGTGTTCTGGTGCTTGCGCGCAATCTGCTCGGGCGAGCGAAGTGGGAAGTGGAAGAGCTCGATCGGATACCAACTGCGCAGCGTGCGCATTCCGGCGCCGGACACGTCGTGATTGCCCTGCCCGACCACGATCTCGCGGTCGGCGCGGTGGGCGACCTTGGCAACGGGTCGAAACGATGACCCCGGGTCATTGATGGGAGCGATCAAGGCGAGACGCACCGTCATCTGATCCGCGAACCAGCCGGAGCTCGTGCGCGGAACAAACGACTGCGAGAGCGCGCGCACCACCCCATACCTCACCGGGACGGTCTCCAGCACTTCCTCGAGCGAGCCTCCTCTGGGCCACCAGAACTCGTCGGCATCGCTCGAGAGCACCCAACCCGCGCCGTGCTCAGACGCGGCGAGACGGGCCATGTGAGTCATCCAGTCGCTCTGCCGGATGCGCTCCGCATCCTCGCGGATCAGCCTCACGTAGCCGTCGCGCTCGTACGAGCGGAGGATCTCGGTCGTCCCGTCAACAGAGCGATGGTCCGTCGCGATCACGTAGTCGACCCCGGCATTCAGGTGGAACGTCAGGTGCTCGTCCAGGATGTCCGCTTCGTCGCGGACGAGAAGGGTCATGACGATCTTCATGTCGAGGAGTCCAGATGATTCCCCCGCGAGGCTGAGTTCACAAAGAGCCCGGTTTCACAC
>JACCWU010000321.1 GCA_013697465.1 Actinomycetota bacterium
CGAGCGCGCGATCGAATGCAAGCTCGTCGGTGGTCGTTCCGAGCTCGGCCGCGGCGAGCTCGTACAGGGCACGCGCGTGCCCGATCTCGTTCTGCGCGATCGAGGAGAACGCCACGTCCTCTTCGAGAAATGGCGCGATCCCGGTCCACTCGGAGTTGCGCCAGCCGAGGATCAGCTCGTCGTCCGCGATCGAGAGCAAGAGATCCGTCCGCTTGCTCACCCGACGTCTCCCCCTCCTGGCGCCATCTCGAGCGTTCCTGCGCGCTCGCGCGCCTCGCGGAGCCGAGCCTTGATCGAGTACCCGTCGACGCGCCGGTACTTGAGGTCGAACTCGTCCGGGAACTCGTCGATCTCGGTGAGCGCGTCGCGCCGGACGAGCCAGAGCGCGACCGACTCCTGCCGGCGGCCGTACTGCTCGCGCGCGTAGATCTCGGCGAAGGCCTCGTCGGGTGCCGTCACGGTGCCCGCATGCTGGAAGGGTTGGCCCTTGCGCTCCTGCCTGAAGACCTCGTAGATCACGCAGCCTCGGCGAGGACGACCTTCTCGACCCACGCGACGTCCTGGCGCGAGAGCCGCCGAAACGCGAGTCGCTCCGCCGACGCCGGGCCGTTACCGGTGACGACCGCGCGCAGCTTGTCCCAGTCGGGCTCCGTATAGAGCCACTCGCCCGTCTCCTCGTCCTTGCGCAGCGCGGGGTCGGGGATCACGAGGCCGAGCTCGCGGATCTGCGGGACATAGCCGTCGAGGAACTGCTGCCGCGCGTCCTCGTTCGCCTGGCTCTTGATCCGCCAGACGAACATCGGATCCTCCTCGGCCGGGATCACGTTCCCGTGGAACTGCATGAGCGGCTCCCACCAGCGGTCGAGCGCCTCCTGCACGAGCTCGAACTGCTCCTGCGTCCCCGTCACCATGGCGAGGATCACGTCGCGCCCGTGGAGGATGTGGAACGACTCCTCCCAGCAGATCTTCTTCATGATTCGCGCGTACGGCGCGTACGAGCACTTGAGCAGCGCCTTCTGCGAGACGATCGCCGCCGCGTCCACGAGCCAGGCGATGACTCCGACGTCGCCCCACGTCTTCGTCGGGTAGTGGAAGACGTTGTGGAACTTCGACTTGCCCGAGACGAGGTCGTCGAGACAGGCGCTGCGCGGCTTTCCGAGGTCCTCGACCACGCGATAGATGAGCTGCGCGTGCCCGACCTCGTCTTGGATCTTGGCGGTGAGGGCGAGCTTGCGCTGGAGCGTGGGCGCCCGGAGGATCCAGTCGCGCTCGGGCAGAACGCCCATGAGCTCCGAGTTCCCGTGCATCTCGATGAACTTGACGAGCTTCGAGCGGTACTCGTCCGGCATCCAGTCGCCCGTCTCGACCTGTCCGCCCTCCTGGACGTACTCCAGAAACTCTCGCGTCCTCGTGTCCACGATGCTGGCCTCCCTACCGAACGGTCGTTAGCATCCAGTATATGGCGACGAGGAAGGGTGACCTCGCCCGAGAGGCCGCAAGGCTTTTCGCGGAGCGTGGGTTCCACGGAACCTCGATGGGCAACCTCGCCGACGCCCTCGGGGTGCAGAAAGGCTCGCTGTACTCGCTCACCGGATCGAAGCAGGAGCTCCTCTTCGAGACCATGCGCAGCGGTGCGCGCGCGTTCCACGCCGCGCTCGACGAGGTTCCGGACGATGCATCGGCCGTCGAGCGGGTGCGGCTTGCACTGCGGGGTCACCTCCGCGTCGTGGCCGAGCAGATCGACGTCGCGACGGTCTTCACGCGAGAGTGGCGCTACCTCGAGGGCGACGACCGCGAGCTGATCCTCGCCGAGCGCCGTCGCTACGAGGACCGCTGGCGGAGGCTCTTCCAGGAGGGGCTCGAGTCCGGTGGCCTGCGGACCGACCTCGACGTTGGCGCCGCCGCCCTCCTCGTCCTCTCAGCCGCAAACTGGGCGTACACGTGGCTGACCCCCGGGCGCGACACGGACGAGTTAGCGGATCGGTTCGTCGCGATCCTCGTCGACGGTCTTCGCGGTTACGCGACTCCGGCGTGAGCGATGAGCAGGGTGCTCATCGCAAATCCCTGGGCCACGGGCGTGGACGAGAAGCGGCTCGAAGCGGTGCGCGCTTGGTTACCGGGCGGCACGGAGCTCCGGCTGACGAGTGCTAGCGGAGAGGCAACAGAGATCGCGCGAGAGGTCGCCGGTCGCGTCGAGGTCCTCTACGTGTTCGGCGGCGACGGGACCTACAACGAGGTTCTGAACGGAATCGACGCGACGACCCCGCTCGGCCTCATCCCGGGCGGGGGGGCGAGCGTCCTACCGCGTGTGCTCGGTATTCCGCGCAACGCTGCAGCGGCTGCCCGGCACCTCGCCGGACGCGCAGTTGCGCGGCGGATCGGGCTCGGGCGCGTGAACGGGCATCGTTTCGGGTTCGCCTGCGGGATCGGGCTCGACGCCGAGGTCGTCCGCGCTGTCGACGGGCTGGGGCGCCGCTCGGACGGGAGACGACCCAACAACGCGGCGTTCGCTTGGGCCGGCGTGCGCACGCTTTCTCGTCACGGCTTCTTGCTCGAGCCGCTCCTCGACGTGCGGGGCCACGGTCGCGCGGCGTTCGTCCTCGTCTCCAACGGACCCGCATACACCTACGCGGGCTTGGTCGCGGTTCGGCCGACTCCGCATGCGAGCTTCGAGGGCGGCCTCGATCTGTTCGCACCCGCCGAGATGCGCCGCCGCGACGTTCCGAGGATCTTGCGGTACGTGATCTCGGGAGGCGATCCGGCAAAGGCGCGCGGCCTCGTCCACGCGCACGACGCCGATCGGCTCGAAGTCGCGTGTGACCGCCCGCTCCCGCTGCACGCGGACGGCGAAGATCTCGGCGACGTCGAGCACGCCGTCTTCGAGGCCGAGCGTGACGCTGTGACCGTGCTCGTCTGACGCATTCTCCAGCAATTCGCTCCACCAACTCCCTCTACCCCCTCTACACTGGGCCGCCGATGAGCAAGGTGCTGCCGGCGGAAGGGGGCCTGCGCCGCGTCATCGGCGACGGCCACGAGCTCCCCGACGGCGAGGTGGATCTCACGCCCGAGCAGCACCTCGACCTCTACCGGGATCTCGTGTTGCTTCGCACCTACGACGAGCGCTCGGTCGTCTATCACCGTCAGGGGCGGATCGGGACGTACGCGATCTTCTGGAACCACGAAGCCATGCAGGCGGGCTCGGCGTTCGCGCTCGAGGAGCGCGACTGGATCTTCCCCAGCTACCGCGAGTCCGCGATCGGGCTTCTGCGCGGGCTTCCCGCCTCGACGGTGCTCTCGTGGTGGCGAGGTCATCCCGCAGGCTGGTGGAATCCCGAGAAGTGGGGCGTCGCGTCGATCTGCGTGCCGATCGCGACGCACGTGCCCCACGCCGTCGGGTTCGCCTGGGGCTCGCGGCTGAAGGGCGACGACCGAGTTGCGATCGCGTACTTCGGCGACGGTGCCACGTCGGAGGGCGCCTTCCACGAGGGAGCGACGTTTGCGGGAGTCTTCAACGCGCCTGCCATCCTCTTCTGCAACAACAACCAGTGGGCGATCTCCACGCCGGTGTCCGCCCAGACTGCCGCCGCGACGCTCGCCGACAAGGCGATCGGCTACGGCATGCCGGGGGTGCGGGTAGACGGTGGTGACGTCCTCGCCGTGTACGAGGCGACGCGTGAGGCGGTCGCGCGTGCTCGCGGCGGGGACGGCCCGACCTTCATCGAGGCGGTGACCTACCGCGCCGCACCCCACGCGACAGCCGACGACCCGTCGATCTACATCGACGAAGAGCGAGTCGAAGAGGAGCGGGAGAACGAGTGCGTCGGCCGCTACGAGCGCTACCTGAAGCGGTTCGACCTGCTCACGGACGCCCAGGTGGAGGAGATCCGGGCGGAGGGGCTCGAGCTCATGCGGGCCGGCATCGCCGAGGCAGAGGCCGAGCCGCCGGCGGATCCCGGCCTCGTGTTCGAACACGCCTTCGCCGACCCGCCGGCGTCGTTCCGCGACGACCTCGCCGAGCTCAGGAGGATCCTCGGTGGCTGAGCTCCTGCTCGTCGAGGCCGTGAACGATGCCCTGCACATCGAGATGGAGCGCGACGGGACGGTGATGGTGATCGGTGAGGACGTCGGCCGTCTCGGTGGCGTCTTCCGCGCTACGGCGGGCCTCCATGAGCGCTTCGGCGCCGATCGCTGCGTCGACACCCCGCTGGCCGAGGCCGGGATCCTGGGTGCGGCCGTCGGGCTTTGCATGGCCGGGTGGCGACCGGTCTGCGAGATGCAGTACGACGCCTTCAGCTATCCGGCGCTCGACCAGCTCATCAACCATGTCGGGCGCTATCGCTGGCGCACGCGCGGGAAGATGTCGTTTCCCCTCGTCATCCGCATGCCCTATGGCGGAGGCGTTCGCGCGCCCGAGCTGCACGACGACTCGCCGGAGACCTACTACGTCCACACGCCGGGCGTGAAGGTGGCAATCCCGTCGAATCCCGCCGATGCCAAGGGGCTTCTCGCAGCTGCGATCCGCGACCCGGATCCCGTGGTGATCTTCGAGCCGAAGCTCCACTACCGCACCGGGAAGGCCGAGGTGCCGCAGGGTGAGCACGTCGTCCCGCTGGGCGAGGCTCGTGTCGCGCGCGAGGGCACGGACGTGACCCTCGTCGCCTACGGCGCGATGGTGCCGCTCGCCGAGCGGGCGGCGGACGCGCTCGACGCCGAAGCGTCGATCGAGATCGTCGACCTGCGGACGCTGAAGCCGCTGGACGAGGACGCACTGCTCGCGTCCGCGGCGAAGACCGGCCGCGTCGTCGTGATCCAGGAGGCGCCCCGCACCTGCGGGTTTGCCGCCGAGGTCGCAGCGGTGCTAGCCGAGAAGGCGATCTACGACCTGCAAGGCCCGGTCCTACGCGTGACGGGCTACGACGTGCCGTATCCGTACTGGCAGATCGAAGACGCCTACATGCCCTCAGTCGAGCGAGTGGTCGACGCGGTCAGACGACTCCTTGCCGCCTGAATGCCAGAGCGGCTGCGCCTGTGGCTCGAGCGCGGCGCGCGCGGCTATCACCTTCGTGACGCGGCCACCGAGGAGCCCGTGCGTTGGGAGGACCCGAGGATCCGCGTTATCCCGGTGGCCGGTGTCTCGTATCGTCCGGAGTCGCTCGACGACCCGTCGTTCGATCCCGGACAGCGCCTCACGCTCGTGCCCGAGCCCGAGAACGAGCACGATCCGCAGGCGGTCGGGATCTGGAACTCGGAGAGGACGCTCCAGATCGGCTACGTGCCCGCTGCTCTCGCGGGGGAGCTCTCGGGCGGCGAGCAAGCAATCTCGCTCTGGCGTGTCGACGGTGGACTGCGGGTTCTCCTCGCCCCGGGCGACGCGTGGATCGGGATGCCGCGCTCCTGATGGCCATGCACGAGATTCCGCTCGAGCGGCGGACGCTGCACGGCCACTTCTCCGCCGATCTCCCGCCCGTGCTTTCGATCGACTCCGGAGAAACGATTGCCTTCTCGTGCCTCGACGCCGGCTGGCACACGGAGCCGGGCAGCAAGTTCGAGGCGCGTGACGACGACGAACGGGACGCCGGGCACGCGCTCGTCGGGCCGGTGGAGATCCGCGGTGCCCGCGCGGGACAGACGCTCGAGGTGGCCGTCGATCGCGTCGTCGTCGGCTCCTGGGGCTGGTGCGCCGCCGGAGACTGGTCGTCGCCGCTGAACGAGCGGCTCGGTTTGACAACCGACGGCATCTACCTCAGGTGGACGCTCGACGCCGAGGCGGGGGTCGGCCGCGACGAGCGAGGGCGCGAGCTCGATCTCAGACCGTTCCTCGGGGTCATGGGGATGCCTCCCCCGGATCCTGGCAC
>JACCWU010000324.1 GCA_013697465.1 Actinomycetota bacterium
ACCGCATCCTGCTCAAGCCTATGCGGTCGCGACCACTGGTTTCGAGCGCTACCGGTACTTCTTAGCGGCTGCGGCGAGGCCGGACTGGAACCTCGTCGGGTTCTTGCTCTGGAGGAACTGCCCCAGAGCCGTGTCGATGGCGGTGTTCCATGCATTCGAAGCAACGACGCCGTGGGTCAACGAACCGGCGAGCTTGTTCGTCTTCCAGTCCCGAAGCGCTGACTTCAGGTACGCGTTGTAGAGCTTGGGGTTCGCGTCCTGCCTGGCCGGGATCGAGCCCTTGACCGGGTTGAATGCGTCCTGTGCCCTCTTCGAGCCGAGCAGTGTGAGCCACTTGATCGAAGCGGCACGGTTCGGAGCGCCCTTCGGCAGCGTGAAGCTGTCGGAGAGCCACTGGTAGACCCCGGCGGTCCCCGGAACAGGGGCCCAGCCGTAGCCCACGTTTGGCTTCTGCTTCAGCTCCGTGAAGTAGCCGTTGGCCCAGTCACCCATGATGTTGAAGGCGGCCTTGCCGTCCACGACGAGCTTCGACGCGTCCTGCCACGTCAGAGACGCTGCGTCGGAGTTCGTGAACGTGAGCAACTGCTGGTACCGGCTCACGGCCGTCTTTACGCCGGCGCTCGTCCAGCTGCCGGTTCCCTTCCAGAGGGCGGCGTACTTCGCCGGCCCGAGCGTCGCGAGGAGAACGGTTTCGAACAGGTGCTTGTTTGTCCACTGCTCCGCGACCGCGAGCGGGATGACACCCGCGTCCTTGGCCTTCTGCAGCGCGGCGACGAACTGCGGCCACGTCTTCAGCTGACCCTTGTTGATGCCGGCGTCCTTGAGGACCTTCGGGTTGTACCAGAGCACGTTCGCGCGATGGATGTTCACGGGCACCGAGTACAGCTTGCCCCGGTATCTGATCTGGCTGACCAGCGACTTGGGGAAGAACTTGCCGAAGCCCGCCGACTTGTAGAGAGAGTCGATGGACTCGAGATCCCCTGCCTTGATGTAGTCCTGCAGCTCGGCTCCGGCATGGCCCTGGAACGAGTCCGGCGGGTCGTTGGCGGAAAGTCGCTGCGCGAGGACGGCCTTCGCGTTCGTGCCGGCTCCGCCGGCCACGGCCGCGTTGACGAACTTGATCGACGGGTTCTCCTTCTTCCAGATCCCGATGACCTTGGTCAGACCGGCGGCCTCACCTCCGCCTGTCCACCACGAGAACACTTCGAGCTCGCCGGACTGCGCCGCCGTGCTCTGGCCGCTGTACCCCGCGACCGGCACGACGAGTGCAGCTACGAGCAGCCCGAAGAGAACGGCTTTGAGCGCAATCCTGCGCGAGAGCCGTGGCCGACGCGTACGCATCGGTTCAGACATGAATCCCTCCCTCGTCTACTGGGGCTAACGAGCCCGAGTCAATGTCATGGTTCGATGGCTTGTCAAGAGGATCTTCCTGCAGTCCGTGCCGTCCTCCACACGCACGGTAACTGCGCAGGCTGGAGCTTACGCGCGCTGATACGAAGGTGCTTGGAAAACCCCCGCGCCATCCGCGGCGTGGCAGCGGAACGCGACGGGCTCGAGCCCGGTTCGGGCGCGGTAGCTCGTCGTGGCGGCCTCTGCCACGTCGGCCACTGAGGCCTCGTCGCACGCGGCGACGACGCAGCCTCCGAAACCGGCTCCGGTGAGACGGGCGCCGTACGCGCCCGCGTGCACGAGCGACTCGACGAGCGCGTCGAGCTCGGGCGTGGAGACGCGGAAATCGTCTCGCAGGCTTGCGTGGCTCTCGGAGAAGAGCCGGCCGAGCTCCACGAGGTCGCCCGCGGTGAGGGCTTGTACCGCGGCGTGGACCCTCCGGTTCTCCGTCACCACATGCCGCCCGAGCGGCTCGTCTGCGACATCAGCCTCCGTTGCGTCGCGAAGGGCCGCGAGCCCGAGCTTCGCGGCCAGCTGCTCGCTCGCACGCCGGCGATCGGCGTACGCGCTCGCGTCGAGGCTGCGCGAGAGCCCCGAGTGCACGACGAGCACCGCGAGCCCGTCCGGAAGCGCAACGGGCTCGATCTCGAGCGAGCGGCAGTCGATGAGGAGCGCATCGCCCGCTCGGCCCGCGAGCGATGCGAGTTGATCCATGATCCCGCAGGGGACGCCAGTCGCACGCTCCTCTGCGGAACGGCACGCCTCGGCGAGCGCCTCCACGCCGATCTCCCACTCCGCAACGCCGGCGAGCGCCACGGCGCAGGAAACCTCCAGCGCGGCGCTCGACGAGAGGCCGGACCCGAGCGGGACGTCCGAGGCGAGCACGGCGTCCATTCCCACCGGCGGCCGCCCGAGAGCCGCGAGCTCGCCGACGACGGCGGCCACGTACCTGCCCCAGGCGGGACGCACCGAAGTCGGGTCACCAGCGCCGGCTACCGGTACTTCGACGACGCTGCCGGCGTCGAGCGACCGGACTCGAACCGAGCCTCCGGGGCGGGCGGCGACCACACACGACCGGTCGATCGCGAACGGCAGAACGAAACCGCCCGAGTAGTCCATGTGGTCGCCGACGAGGTTGACCCGCCCCGGCGCGCGGAACCAGCTCGCCCCCTCGGGACGTTCGAGGTCGGCCGCGACTCGCGCGGCGGCGTCGACCCGCGTCACGTCATCGCCGCTAGGGGGTTACCGTGAAGCTCCCGGTCATCGAGCTCGCGTGCGGATCGCAGACGTACGTATACGACCCCTCTTCGAACGTGACTTCCCACGACTGCGTTCCAACTTCGGCAATGTCGGTCGTCTCCTCGACGCCCGGGCCCGTCAGGTGGAAGTTGTGGATGTCCGACTGGTCGTCCACCTCGATCGTGTAGCTCCCTGCGAGAAGCGTCGAGACCGAGTCGCCCGCCTCGTTCGTCAGCGTGATCGTGAATCCGGGTCCGACGGTGCCGGTCAACGTGCCGCCGGCCTCGGTTGTCTCGGTCGTATCGGTGGTGGTCTCGGTCACCGTGTCCGTGTCCGTCGCCGTCGAGTCGTCGTCGTCGCCTCCGCAGCCCGCGAGCGCGAGCGCCGCGACGACGAGGCCGATGCCGAGCACCAATCCTGTTCCTCGCATATTCCGATCCTCCGTTTCTTCCGTTTTCGCTTTCGTCCCGAAGATACGCAAAGGGACCCCTCGAGGGTTGGCGGTACTGTCGCGCCATGGTCGTGCTCGAGCTCGCGCCGGGTCTCTGGCGCTGGACCGCCTTCCACGAGGAGTGGAAGGCCGACGTCGGTTGCGTGTACTGCGAGACGCGCGACGGCGTCGTCCTCATCGACCCGCTCGTGCCCGGAGACGAATCCGAGCGGTTCTGGGGCGCCCTCGACCGTGACGTCGAGCGGGCGGGCGGCACCGTGCACGTCTTGGTCTCGATCTTCTGGCACGTCCGAAGTGCCGCCGCCATGCTGGAGCGGTACGGGGCGCGGATCTGGGCGCCGACGACCTCGCGGGCAGCCGTGGCGCGCCGCGCCGGTTCGGTGACGGACGCGTTCCGCCCCGGCGACTCGCTGCCGGGCGGGATCGAGGCGTTCCGCACCGCACGCCGCACGGAGGTGGTCTTCTGGCTTCCCGAGCACCGCGCGCTCGTGCCGGGGGACGTCCTGCTCGGCGACGACGCAGGGGGAGTGCGGATGTGCCCGGAATCGTGGCTCCCGGGCGCCATCGGTCACGCAGAGCTCGCGGAGTCGCTCCGCCCGCTGCTCGAGCTGCCGGTCGAGCGCGTGCTCGTCTCGCACGGCGAACCCGTCCTCGAGGGCGGGAGCGCCGCCCTCGACGCAGCGCTCAAGTAGGTTCCTCGGCGATGCTCTGGCTCTGGATCCTGCTCGGCGTCGTCGCGCTGCTCGCGATCCTGCTCGTGCTGGGTTACAACCGGCTCGTCCGCCTGCGAAACGAGGTGGACACGGGTTGGGCGAACATCGAAGTCCAACTTCAGCGCAGGACCGACCTCATCCCCAATCTGGTCGAGGCGGTGAAGGCGTACGCAGCGCACGAGCGCGGCGTGTTCGAGGAGGTCACGCGGGCGCGCGCGGCACTCCAGCGTGCCGGGAGCCCGGGGTCGGCGGCCGAGGCGAACGAGGGCTTGAGCGCGGCGCTCGGACGTCTCTTCGCGGTGGCCGAAGCGTATCCCGAGCTCAAGGCGTCCCAGAACTTCCTCCAGCTCCAGGAGGACCTGACCGACACCGAGGACAAGATCAGCGCGGCCCGCCGCTACTACAACTCGACGGTCATGCACTTCAACACCGCTGTCCAGAGCTTCCCGTGGCTGCTCTTTGCGGGACCCTTCGGATTCCGCGAGCGCGAGTTCTTCTCTGCCGAAGGCGACACCGCCGTGCCTCAGGTCTCGTTCGGCACGCCGACGGAATGACGCTCCAGGAGCAGATCCGCTCCAACCGGCTGCGTAGCATCATCGTCGTCTTCGGCTTCGTGCTCCTGCTCGGCGTCATCGGAGCACTCATCGGCCTGCTCTTCGACATCTCGCTCGGGATCTTCGCTCTCGTGTTCGCGGCTGCCTACGGTCTCTTCGCCCTCCTTCGGTCGCGCAGCCTGGTGGCGCGCATGACGCACGCGCAAGAGGTTCCGGAGGCGCAACTGCGCCCGCTTCGCAGGCTGATCGAGAACGTCTCGATCGGCGCGGGCCTCGCCGTGACGCCCGAGCTGCGGCTCATCGACGACCCTGCCCCGAACGCGTTCGCCGCCGGCCTGCGGCCGGAGAAGAGCTACGTGGGGGTGACTACAGGGCTCTTGCAGCGGATGCCGAAGCGCGAACTCGAAGCGGTCATCGCGCACGAGATCTCGCACATCCGCCACCGCGACACCTACCTGATGACGATGGCGACGGTCTTCGCCGGCGTCATTGCGCTCATCGCAGACATCGGCTTCCGCTCGATCGCCTACGGCGGTAGGTCGCGGAAGGGCGGGATCATCGTCCTCGTCGCGGCACTCGTCGGCTTCCTGCTGGCGCCCTACGCGGCGATGCTCCTGCGCCTGAGCCTCTCCCGCCGACGAGAGTTCCTCGCAGACGCAGGGTCGGCTGAGATCCTCAACGACCCGGAGGCGATGGCGCTGGCCCTCCGTCGGCTTCAGCTCGACCCGACCACGATCCGCTACGCCGAAGCATCGGTCGCGCACCTCTGGGTCGAGAGCCCGACCGACCGACTCGAGTCCGAGCGATCGGGTGTTCTCGCGATGGCGAGCCTGTTCAACACTCACCCTCCGCTCGAAGACCGCATCGCCGCGCTCGAGGAGGCAGGCGGCTTCCGCCTGACCGAGCAGCTACCCTCGGATGAGCCCTTTGCCATAGAGCTCGGCATCGCCTAGCTCGAATCCGCCGGGGAGCGCCGAATCGTCAATCGGGTAAAAACCTTCAGTTTGCTGCCCATCTAGGCCGATAATTGCTCTCGCCGTGAAGTTCGTCCCCTTCGGCCGTCGTAAACGCGCGGGCGCCCACGAGGCGCCGGGCTCCGTCGACGCTGCTCTGGCGCCTGCATTCGCCGAAGGCCGGTGGCGCGTCCCCGACCGATTCAACTTCACACGGGACGTCGTCGAGATCCTCGCTCGCGACCGGAAGCGCCAGGCGCTCGTGCTCCTCGGCGGTGACGGGGTCATCGAGCCCCGCACGTTCCACCAGCTCGCCGAGAACACCGCACGCTGGGCCGAGCGCCTCCGCGCGGAGGGCGTTCGTCCGGGCGATCGCGTCCTCGTGCTCATCGGGCGGAACACCCACTGGATCGAGGTGATGCTCGCTGGCATCAAGGTCGGCGCGGTGACGGTCCCGTGCCCCGAGACGCTTTCGGCGGCCGCGCTCGACATCCGCATCTCGAGCTCGGGAGCAAAGGTGGTCGTGGCAGCACGCGCTTCGGAGGCTGAGCTACTCCAGACGGCCGAGCGTCCGGCGATCATGTACGTCGACGACGCCCACCGAGCGGCCCACGACGAACCGCCCGAGAGCCCGACACACGACACCTCGGCGCGGGATCTCGCCTTCGTTCTCTCCACCTCGGGCACGGCAAGCGGGCCGAAAGGTGTGACGCACACGCATGCGTCCACGTTCGCCGCTCGCGTGCAAGCCGCTCATTGGCTCGACGCGGGAGCTGGCGATGTCGTCTGGTGCACGAGCGACACGGGCTCGGCGCTGGCGGTCTGGAACGTTCTTCTCGGACCGTGGTCGCGAGGTGCTCGAATCGTGCTCCACGAAGGCGCGTTCGACCCCCTCGAGCGGCTCGACCTCATCCAGCGGATGGAGGTCACGGTTCTCTGCCAGACGCCCGCCGAGTATCGAGCGCTGCTCGAGACCGGCGAGCGGACGCTCAGGCGCTACCGGCCGTTTCGCCTGCGGCGCATGCTCTCGACCGGAGATCACGTGAGCCCCGACTTGATCGCCGCCTACGAGAACGTCTGGGGGCTCACGATTCACGACGGCTACGGCCAGGCCGAGAGCGGCATGATCGCCGGCCACGGTGTCGGCACCGGTTTCCGCAGCGGGTCCATGGGGTTGCCACTGCCGGGCTTCGAAGTTGCGGTGATCGACGAAAACGGAAACGAGCTCCCGCCAGGAGTGGAGGGCGACCTCGCTGTGCGCGGTCGTCCGCCCTCGCTCTTCGCCGGGTATTGGGACGCTCCGGACGAGACGAAGCTCGCGTTTCGCGGTGACTGGTACCTGACGGGCGACATCGCCGCAGCGGACGAGGACGGCTTCCTCTGGTTCCTGGGACGCGCGCGCGACGTCATCATGAGCGGCGGCCGCCGCTTCGGCCCGTTCGAGATCGAGGAAGCGCTCATCGGCTATCAGGGCATCGCCGAGGCCGGCGCAGTCGGCATCCGCGACCTCGAGCGTGGAGGCCACTTCGTCCGAGCCTTCGTCCGGCTCGAACCGGGCGTCGAGGGGTCGGACCGGCTCGTCGCCGAGATTCGGGAGCACGTTCGTCAGCTGCTCCCCGACTACAAGGTCCCGCGGGAGGTCGAGTTCGTCGAAGAGCTTCCGACGACGCACAACGGCAAGCTCCGTCGGCTCGAGCTCCGCGAGCGGCTCGTCCTCGGACCGGAGCCCGTCTGGGATCAGGCCCCCGCACCGCCGTTCACTCCGGAGCCGGCGTTCGAACCCGCGCCAGTGCTCGAGCCCGTGCCGGAGATCCAGCGCCGCCCTGAGCCCGTGCCGGAGATCCTGCGCCGACCCGAGCCCGTGCCGGAAATCCAGCGCCAGCCCGAGCCCGTGCAGGAGACCCAACCCCAGCTCGAGCCCGAGCGAGCGGGAATGCTGTTCCGGGAACCGGTGGCTGCGCCGAAAGCCGAGGCCGTGGAGGAGATCGTCGAGGAAGAAACCGTCGAGGAACTGCGGCCTGCGCCTCCAGCCGCCCCCGTGGCCGAGCCGGTCGCGGAGATCGCAGACGAACCGCTTCCGGAATACATCGCCCATCCGGCTTCCGACTACGAGTCCATCCCCGTCGTCGAGCCGGATCCCGCGCCTCCGGCGGAGATCGTCCCGGCCGACGAGCCGCTTCCGGACTACATCTCCCATCCGGCTTCCGACTACGAATCCATCCCCGTCGTCGACCCCGACCCTGATCCGCCGGCAGAGGTCGCCCCCGCCGACGCGCCGCTTCCGGACTACATCGCCCATCCGGCTACCGACTACCGGGACATCCCGCTCGCGGAGCCCGAGCCGGAGCCCGAGATCGAGCCCGAGACCCCGCTTCCGGATTACGTCGTCCCCTCTCCCGTTGGAGAGCAGGAACAGGCGCTCGAAACCGAGTCGGAGCCCGGGGACGAGCCGAAACCCGAGCCAGAGCCGACCTGGACAGTGGTCTCTACTCCTGTCGTGCGTGTGTCCGTGCCGGCGAAGGGTCCCGTGGAGGAGCCCCCCGAGCCCGAGGTCGTGCCGGAACCGGACCCCACCCCCGCGCCGGAGCCCGCTACGGATTCGGAGCCCGCACCTCCGCCGCAACCGTCAACCGAGCCCGACCCCGAGCCTCCGGCGGCGGACGAGCCGGTCGAGCAAGAGGCCGACGGACGGCCGACCTTCGCCGAGCTTCCGGACCTCGTCGCTCCCACGCCAAGCGCCGCGGAGACAAATCACGACAAGCCGACGCCCCCGAAGCGCAAGCGAGCGACGACCGCGGCGGCCAAGAGGTCCCGAGCGCGAAAGTCGGATCCCGAGCCCGGCGAGGAAGGCCAGGAGGTCGACTGGATGCGCGGTCTCTCGACGCGGCTCAGCGCCTACACCGTCGCTGACGAGAACGGGGAGCCTCCGGAAGTCGCCGACGAGGACGAGAACTAGAACGCGGACGAATCGGCTGAGGCCGCCCAGCGCTCTTCGCACGCGCCGCGCAGCCCTCGCGACTCAGCCAAGGATCAGGCCGCGTGCCTCCGCTCGATCCCCTCGAGAACCCCGGCCAGCTCCTCCAGGCTCGCGATGTTGTGGCCCGGGAGGAAGCGATCGACGAACGGTAGAGCGGCGCGCATCCCTCCGGCGAGAGGCTGGTAATCCGGGTCGCCCTTCAGCGGATTCACCCAAACGACGGCGTACGCGGCCCGGCCGAGCTTCGCCATCTCGCGCGCGACGAGCTCGTTGTCCTCGCGCTCCCAACCGTCGGAGACGATGACGACGACCGCACCACGGGAAAGCGCGCGCCGCCCGTAGACGTCGTTGAACTCCTTGAGCGAGGCCCCAATTCGCGTCCCGCTTCCCCAGTCGACCGCCATGTTGGCAGCGCGAGCGAGCGCCGCCTCCGGGTCGCGAGTCTCGAGGTCTCCCGTGAGGCGCGTGAGCCGCGTCCCGAAGCCGAACGCCTCCACGCCCGCGCCGGACCCGACGATCGCGTGCAGGAACAGGAGCAGCGCGCGCGCGTACGCGTCCATGGACCCCGACACGTCGCAGAGCACGACGAGCTTGCGCGGCACGGCCTTGCGCGCCTTCCAGGCCAGGTCGACGGGGTCGCCCCCGCTGCGCAGCGAGCGGCGGATGAGCCTGCGCATGTCGAGCAGGTCGCCGCGCGGGTCGGGGGTGCGCCGCCTCGAGGTGCGCCGCGGCCGGGAGCGGGCGATCTCCGCAAGTAGCCGGCGGGCTCGCTCGAACTCCTCCGCGGTCATCTGGGCGAAGTCCTTCTCGCGGAGCAGCTCGTGCCCCGAGGCGCCGAGCTCCAGCGGAGCACCGTCCCGCGCCTCCGCGTCTTCGTCGGCACTCGCGAGCGTGACGCTCACGACCTTCTCCTCGCCGCGCTCCTGCTTCTGGCGTACGAGCGGCGCGATCGGGCCGCGCAGAAACCAGGAGGTGAAGGCGCGGTCGAAGAGCTCGAGCTCGTCGCGGCGCGAGACGAGCGTCTGCCGCAGCGTGAAGTAGACGTCCTCCTGCCGCGTCAGGTCGACGGAGCCGAGCCCGCGAACCGCGTCCGCGACGCGGCCCGGCCCGACCTCAATCCCGACCTCGCGCAGCACCCGGCCGAAGGTGACCACATGGCGCACCATGGCCGTGCCTGGCACTGACTAGTAAGCGCAAGACCGGAATCCGCTCGCGCGGATTCCGGTCGCGCCGAAAATCCCTGAAGCGCGGCCGCTTTGCGG
>JACCWU010000344.1 GCA_013697465.1 Actinomycetota bacterium
GTAGAGGTCGATCCACGGCTGCCCTGTGCGCGGCCGAAGCCGTGTCGCGTACGAGAATCGGGTCATCCTCTGGAGCACCTTTGAGTCGACCGGTGCGTACCTGGCGAGGATTCGACCGCTGGCCGCCTGGTTGCGCCTCTGGTTCCCCCAAACGGCAGCGTCCTGCACTGCATTGCGAAACCGCGCAGCGAGCTCGGAGTCGACGTTTCGGTGCGCCATGTACATGGTCAGCAGGCAGTCCTGCGAGCAAACGGCATCGAAGGGGAGGGCGATGACTCGCGCTCCGCGCTGAAGCGCCTGGGTCGCGAAGGGCTCGGGAAGCAATGCCGCATCGAGCTGGCCGCGTACCAGCGGCGCGACCACCTGCGGGAACGGGATCGTCGAGATGTCGACGTCCTCGCCGGAGACGCCTCCGCGCTGGAGCCAGCGCAGGAGCCCCACGTGCGCGATGCTGTTCAGGAAGTTGACGTCGATGCGCTTGCCGACGAGATCGCGAGCGCGGCCGATCCGCTTCCCGGGTGCCGCCACGAGCACCGTCGTCGGCACTTTCGGCTCGTACAGCGCACCGCCCGCGACGGCCTTGACGGGCGCGTTGCGCGACCTCAACTGGGCGAGGCCGGCAACCGGAATCCCCGCGAACTGCGCTTCGCCGGAGAGCACGGCTGGAACCGTGAGCGTTCCGTCCCCGACAACCATGAGCTCGGCATCGATTCCGTGCTTCGCGAAGAAGCCCCGATGCTTCGCGATCATCACCTGGGCAGCCGCGTCCACCGCGATGATCGCGATCTTGGCCTTTCGCAGCTGCAGACCGTCTCGTGCCGCGGAGGTCGCCGGACTCCCCATCGGCACGACGAGCAGTGCGACCAGCACACAGAGGATGGCCCCCACCAGCGGGCTCCTCGCAGAGCAGGAGATCGCGCGAATCCTCATTCCTCGTTGGAAGTCGCCGTAATCGTATTCCTCTGCTGCGTGGAGATCACCTCGTGGATGGCATTCCGTACCTCGAGAAAACGTGTCGAGCTTCGCGTCGCAGTCTGAATCCGCGGGCGCGGCAGCCCGACTTCCACCGACCCTGCGACGCGTCCGGGGCCTGGACTGAGGACGAGAACGCGATCGGCGAGGTACACCGCCTCGTCGATGTCGTGCGTCACGTGCACAATCGTCACGCGGCGGCCCTCGATGTCGCGATGGACTCGCAGCAGGACGTCCTGGAGCTCGGCGCGAGTGAGGGCGTCGACCGAGGCGAACGGCTCGTCGAGCAGCAGGATCTCCGGGCGCGATACGAGCGCGCGCGCGATCGCGACGCGCTGCTGCATGCCACCTGAGAGCTCCCACGGAAACTTGCGAGCGACGCCGTGCAGGCCCATCTCTCTCAGGACCGCCTCGGCCCGCTCGATCTTCCACGCTCTGGAGTGCCCCCGCCGGAGTGGGAACATCACGTTCCGCAGCACGGTCAACCACGGGAAGAGCGAGCGGCTGTAGTCCTGGAAGACGAGCGCGACCTCTCGCGGCGGGCGAACGACGGGGCGACCATGCAGCAGAACCGTGCCCTCACTCGGAAGCATGAGCCCGCACAGAAGACGAAGCAGGGTCGTCTTGCCGCAACCCGATGGGCCGACGAGAGCGAGCAGCTCTCCGTCTTCGACGTCGAACGTGACACCGGCCAGTGCCGCGTGGCCCTGCGGCGAATAGCGCTTACCGAGCGCCGAGACGCGCAGGACCGGCTCGGCCGTGCCGGCGCTCGAGTCCACGGCCTGCGCATGATCAGCCGTTTCGCTCACCGGTATGCTCCGTAGTGCCAGGCCAACACCCGTCGCTCGAAGAGGCGGAAGAGCAGATTCAACCCGTAACCGAGCAGGCCGAGGAAGAGGATGCCGGCGTACATCTCCGGGTACGCGAACTGACCCTGCTGGTCGAGGATGTAGTGCCCGAGACCGCCACCTTCGCCCGCGAACTCGGAGATGACGACCATCACCAGGCCGATCGAGAGCGCGATCCGGAGCCCGGCGAAGATGAACGGCAGGGCGGCAGGCAGGTAGATGCGAAAGACGCGTTCCGCCCGGCCGACGTGCAGCATCGAAGCCGTGTCGCGCGCCTCTGGCGAGACCGCCCGGACACCCTCCAGCGTGTTGACCAGGACCGGGAAGCACACCCCGAATGCGATCACCGCGATCCGCATGCTGTCTCCGAAGCCGACGGTGAGGATGAGGGCGGGGACGATCGCGATGGGCGGCGTGGCCCTCGCCAGCTCGAGCAACGGGTCGAGCGCCCGTCTGAGGGCGAGCGAGGTCCCGGTGACGAGCCCTATCGCGATACCGATTGCCGCTCCGATCGCAAAGCCTGCAGCGAGCCGCTTCAGACTCCCTGCGACCTCCGTGAGGAAGTCGCGCGTCGGCCAGATCTCCCACGCCTGCTCCAGCACCTCCGACGCTCGGGGAACCAGGAACGATTCCTCCGCGCCGGCCCAGAGCTCCCATACCACGAAAGCGCCGGCGAACACCGCCAGCCCGAGTAGCGTTCGCCCCGCTCGTTCGAGGGCCGTTCTCACGGCCACCTGACGCGTTTCTCGCCGGTCCAGTGAACGATGCGGCGTTCCGCCAGCCGGAGCGCAACGTTGACCGTGTAGCCGAGCACCGCGGTGAGGAGGACCGCGGCATACATCTCCGGAAGCTGGAACGCCAGCTGTTGCCGCTGCATGTACGCGCCGATTCCTCCGCTGCCGAACACGAACTCCGCGGTCACCGCGACGAGGAGCCCGATCGATGCGCTCACCCTGATGCCGGTGGCGATGCTCGGCAACGCGGAAGGCAGGGTGACGCGAACGAGCCTCCCGAGCCGGCTCACGCCTGAAGCCAGAGCTACCTCGTGCAGGATGCGATCCGAGCCGCGCACGCCGTAGAGCGTGTTGACGAGAATCGGCCAAACCGCGGCGTAGGCGACGATGTACCGGCGCATCTCGACGCCCGTTCCGAAGAAGAGGAACGCGAGCGGAATGAGCGCGACGGCCGGGATCGGCCGGAGGAACTCGAGCACGACGAAGGACGCGTCGAGCAGCAGGCGCGAGCTTCCTATGACGATCCCGAGTGCCACGCCGACGACGATCGCGATGGCGAGTCCTCCGAGGTAGGCCCCGAGGGTGGTCCGAAGCGCACCGGAGAGCTCGCCCGACGACAAGCCCTCCACGAGCGCCGGCAGCGTCTCCGACGGCGGGGAGACGCTGTCGTGAAGCTCGAACAGTTGGATCCCCGCCTCCGCGAGCGCGGCCAAAAACACGACGAAGAGCCAACCGACGACATTGGCTCGCCGGGCTAGACGGAGTACACCTCGCACGGTCACGGGGACTATCGCGCGCGCTCCGCCAGGGCACAAGGCGATTGGGGCTGGTGGAGCGGGCAACCAACCGTTAGAGATCTCACGAACGAGCCCGCCGCACTGGACGTGGCGGGCTCGTCCCCGGCTGCTCTAGATTTCGGCGATGGCTACAGAACTCACGTGGCTCGGGCACGCGGCTTTCCGTCTCGATTCGCCCGGCGGGAAGCGCATCTACGTCGACCCGTTCCTCACCGGGAATCCCAAGACTCCGAAAGCGGAGCGCGAGCCCGAGCGGTGCGACCTCATCGTCCTCACGCACGGGCACGGCGACCACGTGGGCGACACCGTGGCGATCCACGAACGGCTCGCCTGCCCGGTGGTCGCCCAGGTCGAGCTGCGCGGCTGGCTGACGAGCAAGGGAGTTGCGGACGACGGCCAGGCGCACTCGATCAACAAAGGAGGAACCGTCGCCGTCGGAAGCGTGAAGATCACACTGACCAATGCCAACGATTCGACGAGCACCCGGACGGCACGTATGCGGG
>JACCWU010000355.1 GCA_013697465.1 Actinomycetota bacterium
GGCGGGAAGTTGTAGTGGTGCATGAACCGGCGCTGCTGCTCGCGGGAGAGGTCGTCGATCTTCTGCCCCTCCTTGGCCGTGCCGAGCGTGAGCAGGCTCATGATCTGCGTCTGCCCGCGGGTGAAGACCGCCGACCCGTGCGTCCGCGGGCTGACCCCGACCTCGCACCAGATGGGACGAATCTCCTCCTCGGTACGTCCGTCCGGGCGCCTCTTTTCGACCGCGATCTTCTTGCGAACGAGATCCTTGTACACCGTCTCGCTCGCGCGCTTGAGGTACTGGCGCGTCATCGAGTCCTTGACCGCCGGCTCTCCCTCCGCAGGTGTCGGGCCGACCGGGAACGGAAGCTGGGTCTCCTCGATGATCGTCTCGAAGAGCAGGTCGCGCTTGGCCGAACGGAGCTCCTTCGAATCCTTCTCCGCGGCGGTCAGCTCACGGAGCTCCGACTCGAACTGATCCCGAACCGAGCCCTCGACCGCGGCCAGCTTCGCCTTCTCGAGCATCAAGGCAAAGCTCGCCTTGACCTGAGTCCGGCGGACGATGTCCTCGTCGGTCGAGGACATCGTGATCCCGGGGGCCTCCGCCTCCACGAGCTCGTGAACGATGCTCGCGCCCTCACGCAGGCCGTGTTCGGCGATCGCTGCGCGAATCGCCTCGCCGTGACTCTGCTCGAGCTCCGCGGTCAGATCGAGGTCGATCCACTTCGGCTTGCCGACCTGCGCCCGCAGGCTTTCGAGGGCCTCGCAGATCTTGCGGATCTCGCCGTGGGCGAGCTCGAGCGCCTCGAGGATCGTCTCCTCCGGTACCTGATCCGCCCCCGCTTCGACCATCGTCAGCGCGTCGCGCGTGCCGACGACCACGAGGTCGAGCGTCGAGTCGTCAAGCGCCTCGAGCGTCGGGTTGACGACGAGCTCGCCGTCGATCTGCCCGATCCGGACGGCCCCGATCGGGCCCAGGAACGGGAGGGGCGAGATCATCAGCGCGGCGGACGCGCCGTTGATGCAGAGAATGTCGTGCGCCGTCACGAGGTCGGCCGAGAGGGTCGTGCAGACGAGGTGAACCTCGTTGCGGAAGCCCTTCGGCCAGAGCGGTCGTATCGGCCGGTCGATCATGCGCGCGGTGAGCGTCGCGCGCTCGCTCGCACGTCCCTCCCGCTTGAAGAAGCCGCCAGGGATCTTCCCGGCGGCGTACATCCGCTCCTCGACGTCGACCGTGAGCGGGAAGAAGTCCGCATCCGCTCGCGCGTCCGTCCGTCCGACGGCGGTCGCGAGGATCATCGTCTCGCCGGAGCGGACGACGACTGCGCCGTCGGCCTGCTTGGCGAGCTTGCCCGTCTCGAAGACGATCTCCTGACCGCCCACGTCGACGGAAACCGTGGCTTCCTGCCCGGTAATCGTGCTCATGTGAGGTATCCCTTCACCTTTCTTGTGGTCGGAAGGTGGAGGTTTGAGTCAGCTCCGCCCAGTACATACTCACTGAGGGAAGCTCGCTCAAACTTCCACCTCCCATCGAATTCGAGCTCCGTCGCCTACCGACGCAGGCCGAGCTCCTTGATGAGGGCGCGGTAGCCCTCGAGATCCTTCCGCTGGAGGTAGTCGAGGAACCGCCGGCGACGCCCGACGAGCCTCAGGAGACCGCGCCTCGAGTAATGGTCTTTCGGGTGCTGCCTGAGGTGCTCGGTGAGGTCGTTGATGCGCCGGGTGAGCATTGCGATCTGCACCTGCGGCGATCCCGTGTCGGCCGGCCCCCGCCCATGCTGCGCGACCATTTCCAGCTTGACTTCCTTGGTGAGGCTCATGCGTCTCCTCCTTGTAGGCGACTCCGCAATCCCCGCCCCGCGTGAAGGAAGAACACGCCCGGGCCGCGACTGCGGTCGCGAGTAGGGTAGCAACTACGGTGCTTCGCGTTCTTGTCCGCTTGGTCGTCGTCGTGGTCTTGCTCATGGCTACGTTCGCCGTCCTGAGCTACGCGGGCCTGCTCGTGCCTGTCGCTGCGGACCGGTCGTCGAGCATGGCTCCCTCGATCCCCGTGTGCGACGGACGCGCGCTCGCAGAAGGCTTCACGTACAAGTTTCGCGACCCGCGGCGTGGCGAGACGGTTGCGATTCACGCCTCCAGCGCGCCCGGCGGCCGCGTGACTCCGGACCCCGACGCACGAGATCTCGTCCTTATGAAGCGCGTCGTCGGCGTTCCGGGAGACCAGGTCATGGTCCGCGCCGGAAGCGTCTTCGTGAACGGCGTGAAGATCGACGACATCACGACTGCGCCGTTCCCGAAGGTGGAGCTTCCCGGAGACCGGTACTTCGTCCTCGACGACAATCGCGCCTTCGCGCAGGACTCGAGGGACTTCGGCCCGGTTCTGCGCGATGCCATCGTCGGTCGCGTCTTCCTCGTCTTCTGGCCGCTGCGTGACTTCGGGTCGCTCGAGCCGCGGCGCCCGGGCGCGCCCCCTGGGCCAGTGCGCTGCGACTGAGGACGTTGCTCAGCATGCGCGCGGGGGTAGCTGCCGGGCATCCGGCGACGGCTGAGGTCGGAGCCGAGATCCTCGCCGACGGTGGCAGCGCCGCGGATGCGGTCATCTCGATGGCGCTGGCGTCGTGCGTCGGGGAGACGGTGTACAGCGGTCTGCTCTCCGGCTGCCACGCCATCGTGTTCGACGGCTCGAAGGTCATGAACCTCGACGGGTTCGCCGCCGCGCCCTCGGGCACCGACGACCTCGTCGAGCTCCCCATCGCGTTCGGCGAGGAGATCGTCGTCTACTCCGTCGGGCCCGCCTCTTGCGCCGTACCCGGCCTTCCGGCCGCGCTCGGCGAGCTCTGGCGCTCGCTCGGGCGGCTGCCGTGGCCGCGTCTCGTCGAGCCCGCGCTACGCCTCGCGCGTGAGGGCGTGCCTCTCCCCCCGATGCACGAGCGCTCGCTGGACATGCTCGCGGCCCTGTACGTGCTCGACCGCGGCGGCGAGTTGTTCGCCAGGGAGGGCCGCACTCTCGTGGCGGGCGAGGTCCTGCGGCAGCCGGGACTCGTGGACGCGCTGGAGGCGATCGCCGAGGAGGGGTCGGACAGCGTCTACCGAGGATCGATCGCCGAGATGCTGCTCGCAATCGACGGACTCGTCCTTACGCTCGACGACCTGCGCGACTACCGAGCGCGCTGGCGCGAGCCTGCTCTGGTTCCCTGGAACGGGTACCGCGTTGCGACCCGAAGCGGGTTGTCCGGCGTTCCGGAGCTCCTTCCCCGGCTTCCCCGCTTCGCCGGGCTCGCCGAGACCGAGCGAGTGCTCGCCTTCGTGGAGGCGCTCGAGACGACGGAGACTGGCGGCGAGCACACGACCAACATGGTCGCGGTCGACGGCCACGGTCGTGCGTGCGTCTTGACCCACAGCCTCGGCGTTGGCGCCGGCGTCTGGGTTCCCGGACTCGACCTCCAACTCAACAACCTGCTCGGGGAGACGGACATCGCGTTCGGCGACCCGCAGCCTGGAGATCACCTCGAGAGTCGCATGGCGCCGACGCTGGCGTTCGACACGGACGGGTTGGCTCTCGCGATCGGCTCGGCCGGAGCAACCCGCCTGAGGACGGCGCTCTGCAGCGTGCTGGCCAGGATCCTGGACGAGGGCCTCGAGCCGCAAGACGCCGTCGACCGGCCCCGCGTCCACCCCACTCCGTCCGCGATCGACGCGGAGCCGGGCGTAGACGAGCGAGCGCTCCAGGAGCTGGAGGCGGCGGGCCGAACGGTCCGGCGCTGGGAGAGCCTCCATCACTACTTCGGGGGTGTGAGTTGCGTGGGCCGCACCGGCGCAGCGGGAGATCCGAGGCGCAGCGGCGCGGCGATTGGCATCTAGTGGCGGGTTGATTTTTTGGACAGGGACTGGACAAACGGCTGCTGGCGCGGTAAAAAGCGAGTGTTGACCCCCGTTTGGGGGAACTCGAACGAGGGATGTCCCACTAGGGGGAGGAACAGGATGAAACGACTCATCGCCTCGCTGGCGGTACTGGCGACCTGTGGTGTGGTTGCCATGACCGTCGGCGTTGCGTTCGCGGCGCCGCCGCCCGGGCAGCTCTGCCCTGCGGGCGACAGCGGCAAGATCGACACGACTGGCGACCCGGCCACCGTTACGATCACTGCCCCCGCGGGGATGGTGATCTACCAGTACTGCGTCAAGGCAGGTTCGGCGAAGCAGGGTTTCGGAGCGGTCATCGTGACCGTCGACCCACCGGTCAACTCGCTGACCATCAGTTATCCCGGTGGCAAGGCGGTCAGCCATTACTCGTTCTGGTGGCGTCCGGGGCCTCCGGGGCATGAGCCTCCGCCTCCGGGGCATGAGCCTCCGCCTCCGCCTCCACCGCACCACCACTAGTCACTACGCGTTCGTTAGGACAGGGGGCTCCGGAAGGAGCCCCCTGTCATCCGCTCTGCTGCGCGCCTCCTCGAGTCGATCTCAGCCCGCCCGAGGCATCTGTGAAGCCGCTCAGCGCGCGAGTCCGGGAATCGACGCCTTCTCCGTCGTGCCGCGCACGCATTGGGCGACGTAGCGCGGGACCTTCGACGTCGAGCGGCACTCGGCGTTCCGTTCGTCTCGCGTTGCCTTGAGATGGTGCAGCATCAACCCGATTGCGCGATAACACGTGCCACGAAGCTCCACGGACGAGCTGTCGCAGAGACGAGCCGCCTCTTTCCCGCCCGTGTAGGTGCCGGCTATGTCCATCGCGGCGTAGCGGATGCACTCGGACTCACCGCCGTACCGCCGTGCGATTGCGCACGTCTCGACGATTTTTCGTGGCTTGCGGGAAGCGAGCACCGACGCGTTTTGGCCGAAGGATCCGAAGCAGGTGGACGTCCAGCCTTCCTC
>JACCWU010000145.1 GCA_013697465.1 Actinomycetota bacterium
CCCCCCCCGCTTCGGGTGTTTCGCGCGATCGAGATCCACGCTCGCGGATCTCGATCGTGCGCATATGGTTCTTCTGTGCAGCTGGCGATGATCGGGCTCGGCCGGATGGGCGGGAACATGGTGCGACGGCTCATGCGGGCTGGGCACGAGTGCGTCGTCTACGCGCGAAGCCCCGAGGCCGTCGCGCAACTCGAGGGGGAAGGCGCGACGGGAGCCGGCTCCTACGCCGATCTCGCTGCAAAGCTGGACCCGCCCCGCGCTGTCTGGGTCATGGTTCCGGCCGCCGTGGTCGGCTCGGTCCTCGACGAGCTCATGCCCCATTTGGAGCCGGGCGACCTGGTCGTCGACGGGGGCAACAGCTACTACCGCGACGACATCGCTCGGGCCGAGCAGCTCCAGGGGGCGGGCATCCACTTCGTGGACGTCGGAACCTCGGGTGGCGTCTTCGGTCTCGAGCGCGGGTACTGCCTCATGATCGGTGGCGAAGACGAGCCGGTCGCGCGGCTCGAACCGGTCTTTCGGTCACTTGCCCCCGGGGTTGTCGCGGCGGCGCGAACGGTCGAGAGCGCGGAGGAGCCCACGCAGGCGGAGCACGGCTATCTCCACTGCGGCCCGGCGGGCGCGGGGCACTTCGTGAAGATGGTGCACAACGGCATCGAGTACGGGCTCATGGCCGCGAACGCGGAGGGGCTGAACATACTCGAGCATGCGAACGCCGGTGCGGCCGAGCGGGAGGCGAGCGCCGAGGTCGCGCCGCTCGCGCATCCGGAGCACTACCGCTACGACTTCGACCTTGCCCAGATCGCCGAGCTCTGGCGCCGGGGCTCCGTCGTCGCGTCCTGGCTCCTGGACCTGACCGCACGCGCGCTCGCGGAGTCGGACGATCTCTCGGAGTTCGGCGGCCGCGTCTCGGACTCCGGCGAGGGGCGTTGGACGGTGATCGCCGCCATCGAGGAAGGCGTTCCGGCCCCTGTGCTCTCGACGGCGCTGTACGAGCGCTTCGCGTCCCGGGGGGAGGACGACTTCGCGAACAGGCTCCTGTCTGCGCTGCGGATGCAGTTCGGGGGCCACACCGAGCGAGCGCGGGAGACCGGATGAGCGCGACCGAGACGGAGACGTCACTCTTCGCACATGCCCCTGCGAAACGCTTGGCTCCGACGACGATCCTGCTCTTCGGGGCGGCCGGCGATCTCGCGAGACGGAAGCTCCTGCCGGGCCTCTACCACCTCGCGGTCGCGGGCTACCTCCCGGAGGACTGGCGCCTGATCGCGTCCTCCACGCGGGATCTGTCGGACGAGGAGTTCAGGACGCTCGCTCGCGAGGCGATCGAGGAGTTCGGGCGCCTGCGTCCCGAAGGCGAAGCCTGGACGCGGTTCGCCGAGCGTCTGACCTACGTCGGAGGAGGATTCGCGCCGGGATCGACCGCGCCGGTTGCGAGGGCGGTGGCCCGCACTGCCGAGGACTTGGGAGCAACGGCCAAGCTCGTCTTCTGCGCGGTTCCGCCTGCGATCTTCGACGACATCGTCCTCGCTCTCGGCGAGGCCGGCCTCGCCGAGGATGCACGAGTCATCGTCGAGAAGCCGTTCGGGACCGATCTCGCGAGCTCGCGGGAGCTCAACGAGCGAATCCACTCGGTGCTCGACGAGGAGCAGGTCTTTCGCATCGATCACTTCCTCGGCAAGGAGGCGGTGCAGAACATCCTCGCCTTTCGGTTCGCGAACGGCCTCTTCGAGCCTGTCTGGAACCGGCAGTTCGTCGATCACGTGCAGTTCGACTTCCCTGAGATGCTCTCCGTCGACAAGCGCGCCACCTTCTACGAGCAGACGGGCGCGTTGCGGGACGTGGCCGTGACGCACATCTTCCAGGTGCTCGGGTTCGTCGCGATGGAGCCTCCCACCGTTCTCGCGCCCAAGTCGCTCGAGGACGAGAAGGTGAAGGTCTTCGACGCCATGCGGCCACTTCAGCCCAGTCGCGTCGTCCGTGGTCAGTACGTCGGCTACCGCGATCTGGAAGGCGTCGCGCCCGACTCTGATACGGAAACGTTCGTCGCGGGCTGCGTGTTCTTCGACAATTGGCGCTGGGCGGGGGTTCCGTTCTTCTTTCGCACGGGGAAGCGCATGGCGGAGACGCGGCGCGTCCTCACGATCGTCTTCAAGAAACCGGCGCTCTCGCTCTTCGAGCGCGCCGACGTCCCGACAGACAGCGTGGACGCGAATCACTTCACCTTCGATCTCGGTGACCCCGGCGCGATCAGCGCGTCGTTCCTCGTGAAGGATCCGGGCTGGGAGCTCGACCTCACCGAGGCGAGGATGGACTTCCGCTACGACGAGGGCGACGGCGTGCTCGAGGCGTACGAGCGCCTGATCCACGATGCGCTCGTCGGCGACAAGACGCTGTTCACGCGCGCCGACGGGATCGAGCGCCTCTGGGAGGTCGCCGAGCCGGTGCTCGAGAACCCTCCGCCCGTGGTTCTCTACGAGCCGGGTGGATGGGGCCCCACCGAGGCACACGACCTGATCGCGCCCCGCCGCTGGCACCTGCCTTCGAATCACTGACACGCATCAGTCGAGGAGCGCTGCGGCCTCGCGGTCGAGAATCGCAGTCGTTCTTCCGGCCGCGGAGCGCACGAGGCTGGCCGGCACCGATGCCGACGGCTGCTCGGCAAACGCACGGCGAGCGGCCTCGGCTTTCTGTTGCCCGACGACCATGAAGACGACGTGCGCGGGTGCGGTCAGCGCCGGAAGCGTCAGCGTCACGCGGTCCACCCACGGCTCGAAGCCCGGGTCGGCCGCGACCGCGAGGCGTAGGCGCTCGTCGAGAGCGGGCGCGTCCGGGAAGAGTGAGGCGGTGTGCCCGTCAGGACCGAGTCCGAGCAGGGCGAAGTCGAGCCGCGCGCCGCGCAGCTCACGGTCGTAGGCTGCGGCCGCTTCCTCCCGAGGCAGCTCCGTCCGTACGGCGTGCATGGTCGGAGGAGTCGCCAGCCGGTCGAGCAGCGCCTCGCGCGCCAGCCGAGCGTTCGACCTCGGATCGTCGAGCGGCACGAGGCGCTCGTCGCCGAGCCAGACCTCGGCGCCGCTCCAGTCGGGCTCGGCGGCGGCAGCGAGCGCGTAGGCCGCGCGTGGTGTCGTTCCGCCTGCGAGCACGATGGCCGCGCCGGCGCGCGCCGCATCCGCGAGCAACTCTGCGACTGTGTCTGCCGCCTCGGCGGCAGTGCCGGTGACGACGATCTCGAGATCCACGGCCCTATGGTGCTGACTCGGGCGATCTCGTGGGTCCTGGATGCCTCGGAACGAAGAGTGGCAGCGGCGGCCAGGCCGACACCCATCACGCCCCCGTTCAGGGGAGGGAGAAGGGGACGCCAATACGTCGGCCCGGCCGGTCAAGAACTTCGCGGCGCGACCGGAACCCCCTGCGGCCTGTTTCTCGACTCCTGACAGCGGGTACAAACAAAAGATGGTCGCGCGCTGGCTCTTCGGCGTGATCGCCTTGCTCGCGGTCGTCGCCGTAATCTTCCTTGCGGTCTCGGCGATGCTCGATGGTGGCGGGGGTTAGGTGGCCAGGCCGGCAACCCATCCGCGCCCCCAGTTCCGGGGAAGGGAAAGGGACGCCACAGAACCGGCCTGGCCAGACGATCCCTTTCGCCGCTCTGCCCCGTGTCCCTGCATGAGTGCTTCGCGGGGGAGTGTTACGGCCCGCAGGAACCGCGCGCCTCGGGTAGAAGGCCGTTCATCGTGATCTGGATCTACCTGTCGATCGCGCTCAGCATCCTCATCGCCGCGATCGCGCTCGCGCTCATCTTCGGGTTCATCCGCTATACGCGCGAGGTGCGAGACGACGAAGGCATGGACGACTACTTCTAGGTCGTCACGCCGGTCTCAACCCATCCGGGTGCGCGTTATCCGCAGTCAGGTACGCCGAGGCGGATGACGGCGCGGCGGGGTGAGCGCTCATCGTCCACCCAGGCGAGCAGATGCACGCACCGGGGCGAGGGGGCGAAAACACCTCCTCCCCAAAACGAGAAGCAACAGGCAGTGTGTGGCTCGTAGGGGTTCCGTGGCGGCATCTCGACGCTCCGACACGAGATGAACGTGATCACCCTTGCGGGACGCCGCCCGTACATGAACCTCGTGCCCTGTGGGTTGCGGCGGGACACCTCCACGGTCACCCGGTGGCCGCCCCTCATGTACAGCGGGAACTTGTTCCCGCCGAAGTCGTTGGAGTAGTACACCGGCGTGCCGCCCGCGCCTCTCATGGCGATCGGGCCCACGACCAGGTTCCAGCGGCTAGTAAATGTGCCTCCGGGGGCTCCACCCAGACCCGATTGCGTCGAACAGTCCAAGAGGACGCCACGCGGGCGCTCCCTGGCCGTGGTGGCCTGCTTCGATGAATCGGTGGTCTCGGCTCGGCCGGTGGTAGCCAGAGCCACCGCGACAGCCGTCACCACCACCGCGCTCGCGATCGCTATGCCAAGCCGAGCGATCATCCATCAACGCTACACCGGTGGCTCCGCAGCGGTTCCGGCTATGTCCACCAGAGCCGCCTGCCGGGCGAATCGGCTACCCTCGGGGACGAGCCGAAGGGGCGTAGCACAACTGGCAGTGCGCCCGCCTCCAAAGCGGGAGGTTGCAGGTTCGAGTCCTGCCGCCCCTGCCTCTTCTGCCGTGGGACACGTGGGATGGTGGTGGGACAGAGACCGCCCGGGGGTGTAGCGGCGTGCCGCTTGTGGCTCTCACCCACAAGGCTGTCTACCCTTGCGGCTGGTGCAACGCCGCCTACTCGGTCTTCTCTTCGCGACGCTCTCCGTCGGCCTCGGGCTCATCGCCGTGTTATCGGCACTGGAGGGCGGGCGCGCTTGGGTAATCGCGCTGACCGCGGCGGCGCTCGCGATCTGGATGGGCGGGTTGGCCCGGCGAGCGCTCCTCAGAAGAACCTGAGGAATCCGCGCGTGCGCGGCGTATTCTCTTTCTCGTGGCGGCAGCCGAGGAGATGTACGGCCTTTGGCAGGAATACCGGAAGTCGGGGGACCCGCAGGTCCGCGACCGCCTCATCCTGACCTATGCCCCACTCGTCAAGTTCGTCGCCGGTCGCGTGGGGGCGAGCCTCCCCGCGCACGTCGACGACCAGGACCTCGTGTCCTATGGCCTCCTCGGGCTGATCGGCGCGATCGAGCGCTTCGATCCCGCGCGCGAGATCAAGTTCGAGACGTTCGCGATGGCGCGCATCCGAGGTGCGATCATCGACGAGCTGCGCTCGCTCGACTGGGTGCCGCGCTCGGTGCGCACACGCGCGCGCCAGATCGAGCGGGCGATCGCGGTTCTCGAGCGGGAGCTCATGCGCGCGCCTACGGACGAGGAGATCGCGCAGAAGCTCGGAGTCACGAAGGACGAGCTCGAGGGCAGCCTCAGTGAGATCGCGCGCACGAGTGTCGCCGCGCTCGACGAGCTGTGGTCGCCCTCCGGAAGCGGCGACCAGATCGCTCTCATCGACACGATCGAGGACGGCGCGGGGCCGAATCCCGAGAGCTCGCTCGAGCAGACCGAGATCAGGGAAGCGCTCGCCGAGGCCATCTCCGGGCTCCCTGAGCGCGAGAAGCTCGTCGTCACCCTCTACTACTACGAGGAGCTGACGCTGCGCGAGATCGGCGAGGTGCTCGGCGTGACCGAGTCGCGCGTCTCGCAGCTCCACACGAAGGCGATCCTGCGGCTCAAGGCCCACCTCGCCGGAGTTGCCCGCGCACCGATCGAGAGGTAGCGGCAGGAGACGCCGGCGAACCGGCGCCTCCTGCGTACGTCAGTGCGTTACTGCGGGCAGCCAGGAGCGGGCAGCGGCTGGTCGACTCGAATTGGCGTGTCAGGGCTCGTCTTCGGCCCGATGTAGACGGCGAAGAGCACGAGCGTCTCCGTGCTGCTGAGGTTCTTCGCCAGATGGATCTCACTCGGGCTCGTCGTGAACACGCCTCCAGGCCCATAGTCGGTCCCGACGTTGCAGTGCTCGTCGTGGTAGAGCGTGAGCACGCCCTGCTTGACGATGGCGATGCTCTCTGCCGGATGGTTGTGCCAGCCGAATGTTGCTCCAGGCGTCGCCTCGATCCTCTGCACGATGAACTCGGCGTGCCCGCTGGTCTTGAGCTTCAGGCGAGAGTGGTTCGAGTAAGTAGTGTCGATATTCAGGTTCTTCGTTATAGGCCCGCGGACCGCCTCGGCAGTGACGCCCGAGGACGGAGTCGCGAGCGGGCTCCCGATCGAGAACGCCACGACCGCTATGGCCGCCGCCACGGCGATGATGAGTGTCTTGCGGATTGCGCCCCCTTACCCGTTCGGTGTCCCCCTGCACCGGGGGAGAGATCTCCCGAGTGGGAGACACCTCCGCACCGGTCATCTCGGCTTGTGCCGCTTGTAGCTAAGCACAGTCGAGCGCCAACGCCAAGTCTGGCAGGCACCGTTCGAGACCGAGGATCGGAGAGGGCGACTAAGCTTGGCCGAAACCAGCATCGAGGAGGAGCGCCAGCCCATGTCCGAGCCCGCCAAGATCCGAAACGTCGCCGTCGTCGGCCACCGCGGGACGGGAAAGACGTCGCTCGTCGAGGCGCTGCTCTTCCAGTCGGGCGGGATCAACCGGCTCGGGACGGTCGAGGCGGGAACGACGATCTCGGACTCGGAT
>JACCWU010000025.1 GCA_013697465.1 Actinomycetota bacterium
AGTCTCCGAACACCGCGTCGTCGCCGTCGCCGACCGGCGCGTCGAGACTCGTGGACGCGCGCGCGGCCGCGCGCACCTCGAGCACCTGTTGCACTGTGAGCGATGCCTCGTCGGCGATCTCCTCGAGCGTGGGCTCGCGGCCGAGCTGAGTCCACAGGAGGCGGTCGGCGCGGTTGATCTTCTGCAGCCGCTCGACGATGTGAACGGGCATTCGAATCGTCCTCGCCTTGTCGGCGAGTGCCCGAGCGACGGCCTGGCGAATCCACCACGTCGCGTACGTCGAGAACTTGAAGCCGCGGCGCCAGTCGAACTTCTCGACGGCACGGATGAGCCCGAGCGTTCCCTCCTGGATCAGGTCGAGAAACGGAAGTCCTTGGTTTCGGTAGTTCTTCGCGATCGACACGACGAGGCGGAGGTTCGACTGGATCATCCGCTCCTTCGCCTCCATGTCGCCGCGCTCGATCCGCTTCGCGAGCTCGACCTCCTGAGCAGCGGTGAGAAGATGGTGTCGGCCGGCCTCGCGGAGAAAAAGCTGGAGCGCGTCGGTCGTTGTCTCCACGGGAGCCGTGATCGCGGCCACGACCTCGGACTGGGGGGGCGGCAGCTCGACGATCTCGATCGCACGGTGGTCGAGCTCACGGAGCAGTGCGTCCTGCTCGAGCTCCGTCAGCTCGTAGGCCTCAGCGATCTCGGCGAGGTCGGACGCGCGAATCGTCCCGACCTGCTCGGATTGCTCGAGCAACTGGCGGATGTCCTCGACGAGGAGGATGCTCTCGATGTCGATTTGGGTCACGCGCGGCGGGGGGGACGCGGGGCTGAACCTCTACTCTCTCGCGTGCGCTCGCTCATGTCTAGGGGTGCGAGCCAAAAATCCCTCGGTCGGGTCGCACGGGATGTACACCGCATGCATGCCGCAGGGTGTGAACAGGCGTCGTATGCTGGGGGAACTCAACGAGGGAGGACGATCATGTACGCACGCCTAGCGACGTTCGAGAACGCCGACATGAGCCAGATCGACGAACTCATCGCCGGGATCGACGAGCGCTCGAGCGGAACCCCGGAGGTTCCCGACATCAAGCGCATCCTCATGCTCCTCGACCGCGAGGGCAGCAGCACCATGGGAATCACGTTCTTCGAGACCGAAGACGCCCTTCGCGCAGCCGAGCCTGCGTTCGAGCGGATGGGGAACGAGATCCCCGAGGAGAAGCGCGGCAAGCGAACGTCGGTCGAGATCTACGAGGTCGCGATCGACGAGATCGCCGACGGTGCCAAGGCCGCTCGCGTGAGCTCCCTCGAAGGCGCGCCTGAGGGAATCGACGAGGGAATCAGCTTCATCAAGGAGCAGATCGTCCCCGCAGTCGGTGACATCACCGGCTGGAGGGGCCTCGTCGCGCTCATCGACCGCACGAGCGGCAAGACGAAGACCATCACGCTCTGGGATGGCCCGGAGTCGCTCGCCGCGAGCGAGGATCGTGCGAACACGCTCCGGAGCGAGGCAGCCGCCGCGTTGAACGAGCAAATCGTCGGCGTCGAGCGCTACGAGGTCGCGCTGAGCAAGTCACTCGTGGCGACGCTCGCGTAGAAGCAGGGAGTAGTGGACAGGAAGGGCGGCCTCCGGGCCGCCCTTCGACTGCTCCATGTGGCAGATGGCGCCGCCTACCGCATGGAGGCGACTAGCGTGCGCGCGGCTCCTTCGAATTTCGGCAGCGTGAGAATGGCGTACGTCGCCCCTCTCTCGGGCCACACATAGATGACGCCGGTGGGACCGGTGAGCCGCCTGACCCGGCGCGATCCGAGCGTGGTTCGCCGAGCAGTCGCTCCAAGAGCCTGCCTTGTCCATACGCTCATTGGATCTACTGTGCTCGCAAAGAGCGCCAACCCTCGCCAACGGAGCGTGTAACCGCCTACATCGCCATCAATGCGAGGGCGGTCCGGCTCAAGGCCCGGTGGCAGCCGCGTGGGTACGAGCATTCCGGCCGACGTATCGAGCCAGCGGGCGGAGGGCGCGCGGCATGCTCGAAACGCGCTGACCTGCAACGAAGCCCTTCGCGTAGGTCGCGCGAAGCGCCTCTTGGAGTCTCCTCGACTGCTCTGCGAACTTTTCGGACTGCTTGGCGAACGTCGCGCCGAGCGCCTTATGCTGGCTGAGAATTTCCTGATTTTCAGTCTCGACCGCGTCGACCTGCTCGGATTGCTGCGCGTACGCGAATGCGAGCAGGCCCACCACCCCTAGCATCACTGCGAACCCAGCTAGGACGGCTGCGCCTCGCCAATTGCGACGGCGGACTCGCTTGATCTCTGTTTCAGGGGTCGTGATCCACCGCATCTCGCCAATGGGGTTCTACCACTGACGACCCGGCAGAGCTATCACCCGGTTCCGCCGAAGTGGAATGTGTTCTGCGACCAAGCGTCAGGACGTCATGGTGTTCGGCTCGCCGCCCGGGCCCCTTTGCTCGCCTTCGATCGGGAGATGGATCCTTAGAGCTGTCCCTGCGCACCGTTGTCTATGCACGGTAATCGGTGTTATGTCAAGTTGAGCCATATTTCGGCATCAGAACGTGGCCGCTCGCACCCCACTCACGATCAGGAGGACGACGATCGCTGCGGCGATCAGCCGGTACACGACGAATACGTCGTAGGTGTGCCTGCGGACGTAGCCGAGCAGCCAGTCGATCGCCAGCAAACCGCTACCGAGCGAGGCGAGCGCGCCCACGAGGAACGGGCCCTGCCAACCCGGCGGGAGATCGCCGAGCAGCACGTCCCCCACTCCCTTCAAGACGAGCGCGCCTAGCACGGTCGGGAGGAGCAGCAGAAACGAGAACCTCGCGGCGCTGTCCCGGTCGAGTCGCATCAACCGGCCGGCGGTGATCGTGATTCCGGAGCGCGAGACCCCTGGCGCCAGTGCAAGCGCCTGCGCAAGACCCATCGCCACGGCATGCCGTAGCCCGAGATCGCCCATGCTTCGTTCCTGCGAGGAACGGTCCGCCCACCACAGAAGACCCGCGCCTGCCGCCAGCAGGATCGCGATCTGCCACGGCTCGCCGAGATGGTCGGCGATCGTGTCCTCGCCGAGGAGCCCTGCAACCCCTGCCGGGATCGTCGCGACGACGACGAACCACGCGGTGCGCTCGTCCGGCGATTCGATGCGGCGGCGTCCCAGCGTCCCGAAGAAGGCGCGAATCAGACGAAGGAGATCCGACCAGAAGTAGGCGGCGACTGCGACGAGCGTACCGAGGTGGAGTGCGACGTCGAAGGTCTGGTTGAAGCGGTCGTTCTGCTCGAGGTACGTCCACTCGGCACCCCAGGGGACGAGGATGAGGTGGCCCGACGAGGAGATGGGCAGGAGCTCGGTGAGGCCCTGGACGACTCCGAGCACCAGCGCCTGCCCGTTCGTGAGGGCGTCCGGATCGTCCCCGGCTCCAATGAGCGTGAGGGCCACGGCGAGCCCGAGCGCGGCCGTCGCGGCACCGTAGAGAAGCGAACGGCGCACCCGCGGGATCCTACGTAGACCCGCATTTCGGAGTCCTCGAGAAAAACGTCGCAAATTGCGGCAATGAGGTGAACAGGAGCCTTGACCCGGTTCGCCCTGTCCCTTAGGTTGCCTCATGCACCGAGCACGGAGCGCGAGTAGGTCGAAGCGCAGCTCGAAGGCTCTAGGCGGAAGCCGAAGGTCAGCGGGCTGAGTGGACGAAAGCGCCACCGGCTCGGTGAATTTTTTCGTGGGGGAAACCATGTTTCCCCCACGTGCCCCCCTTCTTTACGGCGTGGCACCACTGCTCTATCTCGGTTGGCCTCCCGGCCGGCTAAGCCGGCCTCCGGCCTCGACCCGCCCACACAGGTTCGGTGGGTGGGTTTCCGGCTCTTGCCGTTAGGATCGCATCCCTATGCACCTGCGCATGCCGAGCATCGACCAGGGCGTTCAGGCATTCGTCTGGGCCTTCGTGTTCTTCCTCTTCATGTGGCTCGGCGCCCTCGCCATCGGCCTCCCGAGCGGGACGTCCTTCATCGTCTCCCTCGTAGTCGCCGCCGCGATCTTTGTGCTCGTGCGCACGCGTGGGGCCAGTCACCGCTAGCCCTGCTCTGCACACCGCAGAATGGATGCTTGCGCCAGGGCCGCGAAGCGGCCGGGCTTCAGGGATCTTCGCGCGATCGGAATCGGCGCTAGCTGACTCCGATCGCGCGCACTACTTACTGCGCTCG
>JACCWU010000031.1 GCA_013697465.1 Actinomycetota bacterium
GTCCGTGACGTTGTCCCAAAGGGGCGTCAGCGCGTCGTAGAGCTTCGCCTGGTCGTTCGTGTTCCTGTCGAAGGCGAGGCTGCCGTTCTCTCCCGGCGGGAGGATCGTCCAGGCGGCCGACGCGTAATCGCGCTTGGGGCTCGCCGCCTGGAGCGGAGAGAGAAGGAGCACGAGGGACGCGACGATGATCCCCCCGAGCGCCGCCTGCCGGTGCACGCGGCGCAGGGTACCTCAGCGCAACCTGCCCAAGCATGCGGATTTCGGCGCACGATCGCAGCCGCCTCGGAGCACTTTGTAACCGATCGCTGCAAGCTCGAGCCGCACTACAGTCATCGCACTCGTGGACTCGCTCCTCGCTTTCGGCGCCGCACTGCTCGCGCTCCGCCTGTCGGCGCTTCTCGCGCAGCGCAGCCTTCGGGCGAAGCGGCTCGAACTCGGTGCGTGGGCGGTTGCACTCGCCGCCTACTCGCTGGCCGCGGGCGCGCTTGCCTGGGGCTCTGCGGCTGGCTGGAACGAGGCGAGCTTCCGGCTCTACTACCTCGGAGGGGCGCTTCTCACCGCTCCTCTCCTCGGCGTCGGATCGCTCCTCCTCATCGGGCGCCGGATCGCAGCGCCCGTCGGCCTGCTCTATGCGGGGATCGCCGTCGGCGTGGCGATTGCCGTCCCGCTGAACGGCGAGATGACAGGAACCGAGGTGCCCGAGGCACAGGACGTTCTCGACCTCTGGCCGGCCCGGATCCTCGCGATCGCCGGCAACTCGCTCGGCACGCTCGCGGTCATCGTGGTGGCGCTCGGGACGTTCCGTCGGCGGCGGCTCGGAAATACGCTCGTGCTCGCCGGAGTCTCGGTCGCGGCGCTCGGCAGCGGGCTCGCCGGGCTCGGGGTGGGCGCGCTGGCACCCGCCGTTGCGGTTGCCGCGGTCCTGCTCTACGCCGGCTTCGTCATTCCCGCTCGTCCTCGTCCCTGAGCTCGTCGGACGGACCACGCCGCGCGCTCCGCTCGCGCAGCCAAACGGCGACGAAGAACGCGGTGACCGTCAACGCGAGAAGCGCCTCGACGATCACACCGGGCGTGCCGCCGTGCGCGACCAGATCTAGTCCTGCGAGAGCAGCCACAGCCCTCCAACGGTGAAGAGCACCATCAGCGCGAGCATCGGGTACTGCGAGCGGAGAGCCTGGTCGCGCCGCTCGAAGAGGGCGACGGCGCGATCGTGCGCGATTGCCAGCCCCGCGACGTGCCCGACGACGAGAGCGCTCACCTGGACGTACCACACCGTTTCGGGGGAGACGATCGCGAGATTCGGTGCGTAGTCCGCCGTCCCGAAGAGATCCCAGCCGCGTCCCAGAGGGTCGGACGCGAGCGGAATCGCGAACTGGCCGTTGATGAGGAAGAGCGAGAAGTAGTGAGCCACCGTGTAGGCGAACGCGATCGGGAGGAGCGAAAGTACGAGCTCGGGGACGAGCGAGCGCGAGGAGCCCACGAGGCGGCGGGCGATCCCGACCGCGAGGAGATACGCGACCGCGACGCCGACCGAGAACGCCACGACCCCGGCGAGGTTCACCGCGGTCGTCGTGAGCTCCGCACGCCAGTTCGGAGCGTCGACGACCCCGGCGCGAACGTCCGCGAGCACGTCCTGCCAGATGGTTGTCCGGCTGAATCCGTCGAAGCTCGTCGAGCCGAGAAGAATCGCGATCACGGCCAGTGTGCCCGGAGTCCTCTCGGCTCCGGCGAGGCCGGTGAACGGCCAGCGAACGACAAGCCGCCCGTCGCGCGCCGCGAACGGCGCGATGCGCGCGAGCAGGCTGAACGCAACGGCGAACCCTTCTCCGCCCCTCGTCCACGCCTCACGCCCGTAGACGGCCATGCCCGCAACGGCCCAGTACGTGTAGAGCGCGGCCGCGACACCGAGGACTCTCGGATCCGCCGGCCGCGGGTGAGCGAGCTCGAGGGCGACGAAAGCGAGCAGCGCCCCCGCCGCCGGATAGCGACCGAGGCGCTCGGGATACGCATAGAGCGGTTGCGCCTCCCGGCCCCCCCGCTCGAGCAACCACACGACCCCGTCCGCAATCGCGCGCCACGGGGAGAGAATCCTCCAGACGTCGCCCAGGAGCACCGAGAGAAGCGGAGCCCCGAGCCAGAAGAGCACGTAGACGAAGGTTGGAGCGAAGTTGTCGAGCGCAACGGTCGTGCCAGCGAACGCCGACCAGAGCGTGACGACAAGCAGCGCCACCGACGCGGCTTGGAGCACGACGCGAAGCGCCTTCGCCCGCAGAGATCGCTGCAGACCCACTCGCAGTTCCGTGCCCTCTGCACGCTGCTCGAGCTGAGGCCGGCGCCAGAGCGCGCCCAGGATGACGAACGAGACGACGAGGACGATCGCCGCCGTCGAGAAGAAGAACGACTCCGGAACCGGGAGATCGCGAACACCCCCGATGCCGTGGCCTACGAGACTCACGGCTCGACGGTCAGCTCGGCGATCTGGACGCCACGCTCCTCGAGCTCGACCTCGAAGCGCCCGGGGATCGTGGCGCGAAACGCGATGCGCGTCGAGCCACCGGCCGCGACGGTACGCGTCAGGTCGTATCCGTGGAGATGGATCTCGTCCGCAACATCCGATTCGACCACGAGGACGATCCGCTCGCCTTTCTCCACGGTCTCGCGAACGATTCCGCCCGCAGGGACGCCGTCTCTGACCTCGATCCGGACGACCGTCTCGGTGGTGTCCGTCGGGACTGGGTCGGTCTCGGTCGTCTGGGTCGTCTCGGTCTGGGTCGTCTCGGTGACGGTCTCCGAAGAGATCGAATCAGCATCGCCGCCGCACGATGCCAGCCCGGCACCGCCGACGAATCCGGCCAGCGCCACGACAGTGAGCACGGTCACGCGCCGTGATCCACGTTGCACGGCGAGAAGCGTAGTGGCGTGCCCCGACGCCGACGAACAGACGTTACGTGGCGGGAGAGCTCAGCTCGTGAGGGCCTTGCGCGCCAACGGCGCCCAGCGAGCCGAGAACTCGCCATTCAGCGCGAGTGCTCGTCCGTACGACTCACGCATCGCACGCCTGTTGCCCGCGCAGGCCTGCGCATAGCCGAGATGGAAGTGAAGAAGCGGATCCTTCGTGCCGAGGCGGAGCGACTGGCGCGCCCAGGGCACCGCCTCTGCGCAGCGGCCGGCCCGGGCGAGCGCCCATCCGAGGGCGTCGTCCCCGTAGATCGACGGCCTGTCGGCGCGGGCCCGCCGCGCCAGCGCGACGGTCTGCGCGGGCCGGATGCGCTGGTCGGCGCGATACACGGCCGACTCGAGATCGACGCGTACGCCGTTCGCCCGGAGCAGGCGGTCGATGACCGCGACGGTGGCCCGTTGGCGCCGGGCTTCCGCGGGCCTGCCCGAGCGCTCGAGCAGATCTCCGAGCAGAGCAACCGCTTGCTGGGTGGGAACCGCCTCCGCGGCGCGACGGGCAGCGGCAACCGCTTGATCGACGCGGCCGCGAGCAAGCTCGGTGCGCGCGAGCTCAGCCCGCGCCGCGGGATAGCCGGGCAGGATTCGCAGCGCCTGCCGGACGTCGCGCCCGGCGGCGTCCACTCGGCCGAGAGCGAGCTCGAGCTTGGCCAGCTCGACGAGCGACCAGGCTGCGGGCTCCGGCTGTCCCCCGGCTGCATCGAGTGCCAGCCGCATCGCCGTGACGGCCCCCTCGAGATCGCCGGTCAGCTCACGCGCGTACGCCACGCGCGCGTATGACGCGAGGCTTGGCCGGAGCGAGACCATCCGCTCGAAGGAGGCGAAGGCGGCCTCGTAGCGGCCGAGCTCGACCAGAGCATCCCCGATGACCCCGTATGGACGGGCCGAGCCCCGAAGAAAACGCGCCGCCCGCTGGCCGTACGCTAGCGCCTGACGGAACTCGTGCTGGATCAGCGCGAGCGAGCCCAGCCCCAGCACCGCCGTCGCATTCCGCGGCTGTTCCCGAAGCGCTCGTCGCAATGCAACCTCGGACCGTGGCAAGAAGCTCGCGTCGGCCGTCTCACGCCAGCGGAGCTGGTAGGCGAAGGCGAGCTGGACGAGGAGATCCGCGTCAGCAGGGCGCGCGCGGACCTCCTCCTCCAGCCCGATGACCGTTGACGCCGTGACACCGCCCACCGCCCCAGTCAGCGCTCGGTCGGCGAACACCGACTGGCCGCTGGGTGCGGCGGACGAGGCCACGGCAGAGGGAGACTCGGCGAGGACGCCGCCCACGAGCCCTCCGAGGGCAAGCGCCACCGCGGTTGCACCGCCCACGAGCAATGCGGTTGTGCGTCTCATCGCCGAGTCCCAGCTCCCCTTACTTGTGTCCCGTGTGCTCGTAGCCGCGGTTCGGTGCCGCGACGTACGGGAAGTGGGACAGGAAGTTCGCGTCTTTGTTCATGTCGACGCCATCGCCGAGGGTGTTGTTCGGCGACAGATTGCACAGGCTGAGCGCACCGGCCAGGATCGGGCCGTACCCACAAGCGATCGCACGGATCTCGATGTCCGTGACGTCGTCCGCGAGCCGCCGGCCGTTCGGGAAGCCCTGGAAGTCACCTGCCAAAGCGCCGAATCGGTTCGGATGCGCCGCGGGTGGAATGGCCGTGTTCAGCCGGAGCAGGTCTGCCTTCGTGTCCCCCGTGAAGTTGAGCCCCGGAACGCCCGTGAGCAGGACGGCCACGAGATCCGCGCGCCCCATCGTCGGGATATCCGGCAGCACCGGGTACAGGAAGTTGACCAGACCTGCGAGCTCGGGGGTCGTGTAGCGGGAGAGGAACTGTGCGTCGTCCTTCGGATCGGACGCGTTCCACAGGTCCTTCTGACCCAGCGGGATGACCACCTCGTTGATCAGCGGGTTTCCGAGACGCGAGACCTGCACCCACGGTCCCTGATTACCCACTGTCCCGTTGCCGTTCAGGACGCGGATCCGCTGCCGGCTCGCGCTGGCATAGACGCCGATCGTCCCGTTTGCGGCAGGTGCCCGAAGCAAGTCCGTCTTCGGCACCTGGATCGCGATCGAGTGCGTGTTGTAGTTGAGAACGCCGTCGTTGCCCGCTTCCGTCGGGAGCGGGATGACATGCGCCATGTTGAACGGCCGGAGGCCGCCCAGGTCGAAGATCGACCCCAGGTCCACGAAGAACGGATCGTCGCGTGGACCCGCGAACACCTTGCGGCCGCCGCCGAGATCCGCGACGCCCTGGAACGGGTCGTAGGTCGGATTCGAGCGAGGGCCGATGTTCGCCGGCGGAACCGGCAGGTCCGTGGCTAGCACGGAAGACCCTGCAGACGTCACGCGGGTGACCGTGTAGGTCTGCTTGACGCTCAGATCAGGGTCGGTCGGCGAGGTGACCTGGTTCGTGTTGTAGAGGAACGTGTTCGGGTTCGAGACGGTCGTCTTGAACCGGAACTGGTAGGTGACGTCCTCCTCGGCGTCGCCGTTGTTATCCACTTTGAGCTCGTACAGCGCCGTCGGGTCGAAGCGGTAGTAGTTCGGCCCTCCGGCCGGATCCTCGAACGGGATGTAGTTCGCGATGAGCGTGACGGTGTGCGCCGCATCCGGGCTCACGAATGCGTAGACGTCGGTGTTGTCCGCGGACGGGTCGTCCGAGATCAGCGGCGCCTCACGGTGGCTGGACGCGCCGGCGCCGGATGGTCCGAGTGCGCCGACGAATGCCGCCGCTGCCACAGCAGCCCCTAGGGCTGTGAGCAGCACGAGCAATCCCAGTTTGCCCTTCATGCTTTCTCCTTTCGAGCGAGGGCGGTCGCCCTGGTTCGGCATGCGCGTCGGACCGGTTCGTCCGAGATGCGCGAGTACGGAGTAGGTTTTCCGCGAGGCGGACAAGGAGGTCGGCATGGAGCGCGAGCAGTACGTCGTCTGGATCACGACCCGGAGGATCAAGCCGGGCTCGTACGAGGAGTTCCGGCGCGCCTGGCGTCCCAAGGAGTTTCCTGACGGGATGCTGCGCGCCTACGAGTGCTTCGCTGCGGAGACCGACGAGGTCGTCGGCATCTCGACGTGGGACTCGCTCGCTGCGCGCGAGCGCTACCGGCTCTCGGACGTCGAGGCCGAGCGGCGGCAGGCGATGGCGCCGTTCGTGGAGTCCGAGACGTCAGGCATCTACCTGGGACGCGAGCTCGAGATCCCGTCGTAGCAGCGCGCCCCTAGTGCGGCCTCTCGTAACGTTGCACCCGAAACGCGGTCATCGCTCAGGCGGCCAGGCTGATGGTGTCGAGGGTCTCGCGGTCAGCTCGCCGCCGGCGTCGCTGTTCGGCCTGCGCTCTGCGCTCG
>JACCWU010000049.1 GCA_013697465.1 Actinomycetota bacterium
TGCCCGTCTTGCGGCGCCGCGAACGAGCCGGGCGAGAAGTTCTGTGGCGAGTGCGGGACCCCGCTCACGGCGAGCGCGACCGCGATCGCACCGCCCCTGAGCCACGCACCGGCCGCCGAACGCCGCCTCGTCTCCGTCCTCTTCGCCGACCTCGTCGGCTTCACGGCGCTCTCGGAGAGCCGGGACTCAGAGGACGTGCGCGAGCTCCTCTCGCGCTACTTCGACACGAGCCGGCGCCTGATCGAGCTCTACGGAGGCACGGTGGAGAAGTTCATCGGGGATGCGGTGATGGCCGTGTGGGGAACGCCGACCGCGACCGAGGACGACGCCGAACGCGCGGTACGCGCCGCCCTGGACCTCGTCGCCGCCGTCAGTGCGCTCGGCGACGAGGTCGGCGCGTCCGAGCTCCAGGCCCGTGCCGGAGTACTCACCGGAGAGGCGGCAGTGACCCTCGGCGCGGAAGGCCAGGGCATGGTCGCCGGCGACCTCGTCAACACTGCGGCCCGCATCCAATCCGTGGCCCTGCCGGGTGCGGTCCTCGTGGGCGAGTCCACGCGGCGTGCGAGCGAACCGACGGTCGTATACGAGGACGGAGGTACCCACGAGCTGAAGGGAAAGGAGGAGGCCGTCCGCCTCTTCCGTGCGCTGCGGGTCGTTTCGGGACGTAAGGGGGCGCTCAAGTCGACGGGCTTGGAGCCCCCGTTCGTCGGTCGTGACCGCGAGCTTCGGCTCGTCAAGGAGCTCTTCCACGCCTCCTCGGGGGAGCGAACTGCCCATCTCGTCTCGGCCATGGGCATCGCCGGGATCGGCAAATCGCGGCTCGCGTGGGAGTTCTACAAGTACTTCGACGGACTCGTCGACAACGTCTACTGGCACCGCGGGCGCTGCCTCGCCTACGGGGAAGGGGTGACGTACTGGGCGCTCGCCGACATGGTGCGGATGCGCGCACGGATCTCCGAGGACGACGACGACACGACTGCGCGCTCGAAGCTCGAGGCCACCCTCAGCGAGCATCTCCTCGACTCGGACGAGCGCGCTTTCGTGGAGCCGATGCTCGCAAGCCTGCTCGGGATCGCCGACGAGCAGACCTCGCACGAACGCCACGATCTCTTCGCCGCGTGGCGCCTCTTCTTCGAGCGGCTCGCGAATACGTACCCGACCGTTCTCGTGTTCGAGGACATGCAGTGGGCCGACGCGAGCCTGCTCGACTTCGTCGAGTACCTCCTCGAGTGGTCGCGCTCGAGCCCGCTCTTCGTCCTCACGCTCGCCCGGCCGGAGCTCCTGGAGAAGCGCCCGAATTGGGGAGCAGGCCACCGCAACTTCACGTCGCTCCACCTGAGCCCACTCTCGGAGACGGCGATGAGCGAGCTGCTGGACGGGTTCGTGCCCGGCCTCCCGGAGCAGCTCCGCGAGCAAATCCTCGCCCGGGCACAAGGGGTGCCGCTCTACGCTGTCGAGACGGTGCGGATGCTGCTCGATCGAGGCTTACTCGTGCAGGAGGGGTCGGTCTACACACCGACCGCCGAGATCCCGTCCCTCGAGGTGCCCGAGACGCTGCAGGGCCTCGTCGCCTCGCGTCTCGACGGGTTGCCGACCGAGGAGCGCAGGCTGCTCCAGGACGCGGCGGTGCTCGGGAAGACGTTCACGCGACAAGGTCTCGCAGCCGTCGGAGGTGTCGCCGACGCCGAGCTCGATCCTCTTCTCACCTCGCTCGTGCGCAAGGAGATCCTCGGCGTGCAGGCCGACCCGACCTCGCCCGAGCACGGCCAGTACGGATTCCTCCAGGATCTCGTGCGCCACGTCGCCTACGAGACGCTCTCGAAGCGCGAGCGCCGGGCACGTCATCTGTCCGCCGCCGCCTTCCTCGTCGAAGCCTTCCCGAGCGAGGACGAGATCGCAGAGGTCGTCGCCTCCCATTACGTGGACGCGTACACGGCGCTGCCCGACGCGGGCGACGCGGCCGAGGTCAAGGGGAAAGCGCAGGCGGCGCTCGTCCGTGCGGGCGACCGTGCGGATTCGCTCGGCGCGGCCGGAGAGGCGTTGCGCTACCTCGAGCACGCGGCGGAGCTCACCGACGACCCGCTGGAGCGGGCGGTGCTCCTCGAGCGAGCAGGCTGGCTGAGCGTCTACGTCCCGGACTGGCCCGGCGCCGAGAAGCTTCTTGGCGAGGCGATCGTGCTGTGCGAGGCGCAGGGTGAGATCCGGGCCGCGGCGCGCATCTCGGGCCGCTTGGCGATGGTCGAGTTCTGGCAGGGAAAGAGCGAAGTCTCGATCGCGCGTGCGGAAGCCGCGTTCGCGACGCTCGAAGAATACGAGCCCGCAGAGGAGATGGCCAGGCTCGCCGCGACTCTGGCCAACAGCTACGCCTTCGTCGGCGAGAGGGAGAAGGCGCTCGAGAAAGCCGAGCTCGCGCTCGAGCTCGCGCAGGCCTTGGGCACCCCGGAGCTCCTCGTCCGCGCCTTCAGCGCGAAGGCGCTGGTGACCCACGGGAGGCGGCCCGAGGAGGCGCTCGCGCTTCGCAAGCACCAGCTCTCGCTCACTCGGGAGCACGACCTTCCCGAGCTCGAGATGAACGCGCTCTTCAACCTCTCGGACATCTGCTTCCAGCACGACCGCTACGACGACGCGCTCGCCTACCTCGGCGACGCGCTCGCCGTCGCACGACGACGCGGAGCGCGCGCGCAGGAGTGGAGCACGATTGCCGAGACGACGTATCCCCTCTTCATGCTCGGGCGCTGGGACGAGGCTCTCGAGGCGTTCGGACAGGTGCCCGAGGAACGGCTCCACGAGGGGACGACGGAGAGCTTCCTGAGCTCGCTCCCCGAGATCCATGCGGCGCGCGGCGACGTCGATGGAGCCGTACGCGTTCTCTCCCTCTACGCTCCGTACCGGGACTCGGAGAACCTCCAGCGACGGTCGATGTACCTCGCCGGTGCCGCTCTCGTCGCCCGAGCGGAGGGTCGGTTCGAAGAAACCATCGAGCTCGGCGCCGAGACGACGGCCCTCTGTCGGGAGGCCGGCGGCGAGTCGTTCCAGCAGACGAAGATCGGCCTCGTGGAGGCGATCGAGGCAGCGCTGGCGCTCGGGCGACACGACCGCGCCGACGAGCTCGTCGCGTCCATCGAGGCCGTGCCGCCCGGGCTGCGCTCGCCGTACCTCGGCGCGCAGGCGCTGCGCCTCCGGGCGCGGCTGGCCGCCTCGGAGGACGCCGCGCTCGAGAGCTACGAGGCGGCCGCTCAGCGGTTCCGCGAGCTCGGCGTCGTCTTCTGGCTCGCGGTGACCCTGTTCGAGAGTGCCGAACGGCGCGTCGCAGCTGGGCGGCGCGACGAAGCGGAGCCGCTGCTCTTGGAAGCGCGGGAGATCTTCGAGCGGCTGGAGGCGAAGCCCTGGCTCGAGCGCTCGGAGAGGGTCGGCGGGGCGGCAAAGGTGCCCGTATGACCTGTCCCGGCTGCGGTACGGAAAACGCCGCGGGCCGCAAGTTCTGCCGCGAGTGCGGCGCCGGGCTTGCACTCGCGTGCCCCTCCTGCGGCACGGCGAACGAGCCCGGCGTCAGGTTCTGCGGCGAGTGCGGGGCTGCGCTCGCGGCGCAGCCTACGGAGGCGGCATCCGAGCGTGCTCCTACCGCAGAACGGCGGCTCGTCTCCGTGCTCTTCGCCGACCTGGTCGGGTTCACCGCTGCTTCGGAGGACCGCGACGCGGAGGAGACGCGCGATCTGCTGACTCGCTACTTCGACACGGCCCGAACGACGATCGAGCGCTACGGGGGGACAGTCGAGAAGTTCATCGGCGACGCCGTGATGGCCGTCTGGGGCACACCGGTCGCGCAGGAAGACGACGCCGAGCGGTCGGTCCGAGCGGCACTCGACCTCGTGGCCGCGGTTCCCGAGCTCGACCCCGCACTGCAGGCCCGGGCCGGCGTTCTCACCGGGGAAGCCGCGGTCACGGTCGGCGCCGAAGGACAAGGCATGGTGGCCGGTGACCTCGTCAACACGGCCTCGCGTATCCAGTCCGCTGCCGAGCCCGGGTCGGTGTTCGTCGGGGAAGTGACCAAACGTTCCTCCGAGGCTGCGATCGCATACGAGAGCGCCGGCGAGCATGAGCTCAAGGGGAAGGCCGAGCAGGTGCCGCTGTGGCGCGCCTTGAGAGTCGTGGCCTCGCGCGGCGGCGAGGGTCGCTCGGTCGGGCTCGAGGCACCTTTTGTCGGGCGAGATCCGGAGTTTCGACTGGTCAAGGATCTCTTCCATGCGACGCACGACGATCGCCGGGCCCGCCTCGTTTCCGTCGTGGGAGTGGCCGGGATCGGCAAGTCGCGCCTTTCCTGGGAGTTCGAGAAGTACATGGACGGGCTTGCGCAGACCGTTTGGTGGCACCGGGGCC
>JACCWU010000058.1 GCA_013697465.1 Actinomycetota bacterium
GTCCCATGACCGGGATGCCCGCGCCGACGATCGCGCGGACCCGAGAGAGCATGGGACCGGCCCCCTCGAGCTTCACGGCATCGGCTCCGGCCTCTTTCACGAATCGGATCGCGTTTCGCACCGCCTCCTCGTCCGAGATTTGGAACGTCCCGAACGGCATGTCCGCGATGACGAGTGGTCGGCGCGCCCCGCGCGTGACGGCGCGGGTGAGGATGAGCATCTCCTCGATGGTGGCGGGCACCGTCGAGTCGTGGCCGAGAACCGTCATCGCGGCCGAGTCGCCCACGAGGACGAGATCCGCGCCGGCCTGATCTGCGAGCCGTCCGCCGGGCGCGTCGTACGCCGTCACCATGACGATCGGCTGCCGCCTCGCCTTCATCTCGGCGAGCTCGGTGATGGGAAGCCTGCCCGGAGCCGGAGTTGCCGGGGCGGGCTGCTGGGGGCGAATACTCATTTCATTTCTCCTTCGAGGACGACGTTGTCGATCAGGCGAGTGGAGCCGACGCGCACGGCGCCGGCGATGACGGGCGGGTCGAAGTCGGCGAGCTCGAGGTAGTCGACGACGAGGCCGTTCGACTCCGCGAGCAGGGCCCGTGCGGCGACGAGATCCTTCGTCGCGAGGGCGCGGGAGAGTGAGAGGGCTCGCTCGCGCTCCTCGGGTGAGAGCAGCGCATTCCGCGACGAGAGCGCGAGGCCGTCAGCATCTCGCACGGTGGGAAGGATGCGGAGCTCTACCTCGAGAGCGAGGTCGCCGATCATGCGGCGGATCACCTCGGCCTGCTGCGCGTCCTTTTGGCCGAAGTAGGCGTGCGTCGGGCGAACGACCGTGAAGAGCTTGAGGACGATCGTCGCGACCCCGCGAAAGTGCCCCGGTCGAAACCGCCCTTCGAGGATCGAGCCGAGCTCCGTCACCTCGACCCACGTCTGGAACCCCGGCGGATACATCTCCTCTCGGGACGGTGCGAAGACGACGTCGACGCCTGCCTCGCGCGCCAGCTCGATGTCACGACCCTCGTCGCGCGGGTAGGCGGCGAGATCGGCCTCGTCGGGGAACTGCGTGGGATTGACGAAGAGGCTCATCACGACCGTGTCGCACTCGGCGCGGGCGGCGCGGAGGAGGGAGACGTGGCCGTCGTGGAGCGCACCCATGGTGGGCACGAGCCCTACCGGGCCGTCACGCCGGTCCGCCAGTGCGGCTCGAACCTCCGCGATGGTGCGGCAAACCCTGACGGAGCGCGTCCTACCCACCCCAAGTAACAAATCTGTCGCTTTGCATCTCCCGGCCTGCGATCGCCGCGGTTGCCTCTGCCAGCACGAGATAGAGCCGCTCGAGCTCCGGCCTCTCGGCGCGGATGGAGTCGAGATGGCGCTCGACCGTCTCCCAGTCGCCGCGCGCGATCGGCCCGGTCAGCTCGAACCCGTTCTCGATCACGCGCCGCATCAGGGGATCGAGCGCCTCGGCAGGCGCGCCCGCCGCCTCGAGCAGGGAGCCTGCAGCCTCACGCAGCGTCACGAGGAAGTTCGACGCGACCGCGGCTCCCGCGTGGTAGGCGGCACGACTCTCGTCGTCGAGCTGGAAGGGGCGCAGCCCCAAAGTCTCGGCGAGCCAGCGCCCGGTGGCGAGAGCCTCGTCGCTCTCGGCGGTCACCGCTGCCCAGGCCCCGTCGAGCTGCTCTCCGCCGCGCGCCTTCGTGAACGTCTGAAGCGGGTGCACGGAGAACCGCCGCTCGTGCGGGTCGAGCGCGGAGAGTGGTGTGGCCCCGCTGACGTGGGCGATCCAGGGTCCGACGGGGATCCCCTGCGCAACCTCTGCGATAGCCCGGTCAGGGACGCAGAGGAGGACGAGCTCCGGCTCGTCATCGTCGAGCCGCAGACCGCGCTCACGCAGGCGCTCGCTCGCCGCTGAGCCGACGCGGCCGCTCGCGCCAAGGATCTGGATGCTGTCGATCATGGTGGCTCCAGTTCCGTTTCCGGATACCGGGCAGCCGGAGCGTAGCAGCACGTTTTGCTGCGCAGGACAGGAATCCGCTAGCGCGGACTCCTGTCCGCGAAAATCCCTGAAGCGCGGCCGCTGAGCGGCCGCGGCCGCACCGCTTTACCATCTGTCTCGACGGTCCGCAAGGCGCTCCTGGAGGTTCGCGCGCACCGCGGGCCAGTCGTCGTCCGTGAGGCTGTACCAGGCGCTATCGCGGTTCTCGCCGTCGCGCACGAGCATGTGCTTGCGGTGTATCCCCTCGAACGTCGCGCCGAGCGCCTCGAGCGCCCTCCGGGAGCGCTCGTTGAGCGCGTCGGTCTTGAGCTCGACTCGGCGACATCCGAACGCGTCGAATGCATGCTCGAGCTGGAGGAGCTTCGCCTCGACATTCGCTCCCGTTCCCCACGCCGACGGCTGGAGCCAGGTCCAGCCGATCTCGACCGAGCGATGCTCCGGCCGCAAGGCCAGGAATCGCGTCGAGCCGACGACCTCGCCGTCGCACAGCGTTACAAGGGGAATCTCGGTGCCCGCCGCCGCTGCCACGAGCGCCTGGTCGATCCACGCGCGCCACTCGTCGCGTGTCTGCGGCTGGACGACCGAGAGCCAGCGCCACGTTCTCGGATCGCGAGACGCTTCCCAGAGACTGTCCTCGTGCTCGCGCGAGAGGGGTTCGAGCCGGACGCTGCGACCCTGCAGCACCGGAACCGTCCACCGGTCCATTGGCGCGACAGTACACTCGAGCCGTGCCGATCTACGAGTACGCGTGCATGGAGTGCGAGTCGCACTTCGACGAGCTCGTCCGGAGCACCGACCAGGCTGTGACCTGTCCCGAGTGCGGCGCCGCCAAGGTCCTCAAGCAGCTCTCCACCTTTGCAGTGCACGGCGTCAGCAAGAAGCCGACCCTCGCCGGCCCCTCCGGTGGCGGTGGCGGCTGCTGCGGCGGCTCCTGCGGCTGCGGTCACTGAGCTCGGCGCAGTCGCGGCTCTCGTCGGGCTCGCGCTAGCGCATCCGGGCAGCGTTCTACACTGGCCTCCCGATGGACGACGTCGTCGCGCGCGCAGCAGCACTGAGGGAGTACGCGGAGCAGACGGCCACGTGCACGAAGTGCGCACTGGCGAAGGGGCGCACCCAGGTCGTGTTCGGGTCGGGGAGTCCGAATGCGGAGCTGATGTTCGTGGGCGAGGCTCCGGGCTTCCACGAGGACCAGCAGGGCGTGCCGTTCGTCGGCCAAGCGGGGAAGCTGCTCGATCGGCTCCTCGAGGGCATCGGGCTGACGCGCGCGGATGTCTTTGTGGTGAATGTCCTCAAGTGCCGGCCTCCCGGGAACCGCGATCCGATGCCGGACGAGATCGCGGCCTGCGAGCCGCACCTCTTCCGGCAGATCGAGCTCATCGAGCCGGCGGTTGTCGCGACGCTCGGCAACTTCGCGACGAAGCTCCTCTCCGGTAAGCCCGCGGGGATCACCCGCGTGCACGGGCACGAGCAGGAGGTCACGCTCGGAGCGCGTCGCGTGCTGCTGTACCCGATCTACCATCCGGCCGCGGCGCTCTACACGCCGTCGATGCTCGCGGTGCTCGAGGAGGACTTCGCGAGGATCCCCGATTTGCTCGCGCGGGAGACCGAAGCGCCGGCGCCAGGCGCCGTGCGGCCCGCCGAGGCTACGGAGATGCCGAACGAGCAGCCGGCAGTTCAGCTCGGCCTCTTCTGAGTGAGGGTCGCGCTCGCCTCGAGCTCGGCCGCCGAGACCGAGGGGATTGCCGCACGGCTCGCGGGCTGGCTCGTGTCCGGCGACGTCGTCGCAGTCTCGGGAGAGCTCGGCTCGGGCAAGACGACGTTCGTGCGGGGGGCCTGCCGTGAGCTCGGGGTGTCCTCTCCCGTGACGAGCCCGACCTTCACGATCGGACACCGCTACCGCGGGCTCCCCGATGTCTCCCACCTCGACCTCTATCGGTTCAGCGGTGTCTCCCCGGCCGAGTGGGGCGACCTCGAGCCGTACTTCGAGAACGCGATCGTCTTCGTCGAGTGGCCGGAGGCGGGGCGTGACGTGCTCCCTCCTCCCCGCGCGTCGGTGCTTCTCCAGCACGCCGGTGGCGACAGCCGTCGAATCCTGCTCACGGCGGACGACGCAGCCCTGCTGGAAGGAATCACGTAGAGGCTGGTGTGAAAACGCAGCGGCCCGGCTGCGAAGCAGCCGGCTTTAGGGGTCTTGCGCGAACGGAATCCGCGCTCGCGGATTCCGTTCTTGCGCTCTACTACTAATAGTGCTCGTCCTGGCTTTCGACACCGCGACCGATGTCGCGACCAGCGCGCTCGTCGAGGGCGGAAGCGTCGTCGGCGAGCGTGTCTCGGTGCCGCGGACCGTGCTCGTAGACGCGGATGCCCTGCTCCGCGCTGGCCGACGGATGCCGAGCGACCTCGAGGCCGTGGTCGTCGGCACCGGGCCGGGGAGCTTCACGAGCACGCGAATCGGCATCGCGCTCGCGCGCGGCCTTGCGTTCTCGCTCGAGATCCCGCTCGCGGGCGTGTCTACCCTCGACGCGCTGGCGGCCGCCGCGCCGGAAGCCCTGCCCGTCGTCGACGCGCGGCGCAGGGAGGTGTTCGTGCCGGGACCTCGGGCGGTGCCACCCGCTGCGCTCGAGCTCGAGCGTGGAACGCTGTGCATCGGCAGCGGCGCGGTGAGATACCGGGAAACGCTCGAGGCGCTCGGCGCGGTCGTGCCTCCAGACGAGGATCCCAGGCACGTTCCCTGGGCCCGCCTGCACGCCGCGCTCGCGGAGGACTTCGAGGCGCCCGAGGCCGTCACGCCGATTTACGTTCGTGTGCCGGACGTCGAGGTGCGCGCATGAACACCGCTCGCCTGCGGCTCGCGGTCGCGGGGGAAACCATGTTTCCCCACGTTTCTCCGCGACCGGAATCCGCG